>NZ_CATKPV010000023.1:0-318 GCF_949768135.1 Bacillus sp. IT-79MI2
CCCTTTGACTTTTACAAAAGTCTCATCCAATTTCCAAGACAATTGTACGTTTTTATTTTTCTTCTTCCAAATTTGGTAGATCAAGTTGCCATATTCATGAACCCAGCGCATGATGGTTGTCGGATGAACCGAAACACCACGTTCCTTCAGGATTTCAGATACAACGCGATAGCTTAAAGAAAAACGACAATAGTAGCCGACGGCTACTAAAATAATGTCTTGTTTGAATTGTTTTCCTTTAAAATATCCCATCTGTCATTCTCCTCGTCTCATTTTTCTAGAATATAGCTTAGTTTAAAAAACTTTGCAACAGAACCA
>NZ_CATKPV010000024.1:0-314 GCF_949768135.1 Bacillus sp. IT-79MI2
AATCAGGAAGATCGAATCTTTTAACCCAATAATAATACGTACTGCGCGGAATACCTGCGAGCTGAAGTAGCACCTTCACTGAAAATTCATGCCTTAGTTCATAGACTACTTGGGCTTTGTCTTGTTTCGTGATTTCTCCTTGTTTTGAACTAAGGCATTTAACTTTTTTAAATACGCATTTTCCATACGTAAACGCTCATTTTCCGCTTGTAGTGCCTCTATTGAACCTTCAACTATTCCGTGATCTTTAGTCGTGTTAAGTTTTTTATTTTTCATGGATGGACGCCCCTTTTTCTTTGATTGTAGGGCATCCC
>NZ_CATKPV010000025.1:0-314 GCF_949768135.1 Bacillus sp. IT-79MI2
TGGATGCCCTACAATCAAAGAAAAAGGGGCATCAATCCATGAAAAATAAAAAACTTAACACGACCAAAGATCACGGAATAATTGAAGGTTCAATAGAAGCACTACAAGCGGAAAATGAGCGTTTACGTATGGAAAATGCGTATTTAAAAAAGTTGAATGCCTTAGTTCAAAACAAGGAAAAATCACGAAACAAGACAAGGCCCAAGTAGTCTATGAGTTAAGGCATGAATTTTCAGTAAAGATGCTACTTCAGCTCGCTGGTATTCCGCGAAGCACGTATTATTATTGGGTAAAAAATTTCGATCGTCCTGATC
>NZ_CATKPV010000026.1:0-313 GCF_949768135.1 Bacillus sp. IT-79MI2
GATGCATTTGATATTCTATCTACTTGTGATATACCTTACGCACATGTTCAACTCTATGGATTTAAAGCCCAAATATCCAAAATACGGGGGAATCATGATAGCTTTGAAAAAAATATGGGAAAAGCAATTGAAATGGGACTAGAAAAAAGGCAATATTCTTTAGTTCGAGAGTTTGCTCTTGAGCTAGGAAAGTACCTTTATAATAATCGAGCGTATAAACAATCGGCAAAATATTTCGAAATAGCAGCTGAGAATGCATTAAATTAAGAAAAATATTTGATTCATTGATAAAAAGTAGAGGGGAAAAGACATG
>NZ_CATKPV010000027.1:0-308 GCF_949768135.1 Bacillus sp. IT-79MI2
TAGTTATTTATTGGAGGTATACCCAAGTCCGGCTGAAGGGATCGGTCTTGAAAACCGACAGGCGGCGAGAGTCGCGCGGGGGTTCGAATCCCTCTACCTCCTCCATTTTATAATAATTAAAATGGAATGATTGGATAGTTAATAAAAACTATTAGATGTACAAAGATAACTAAAAGATATAATTAATATTTACTTCATGGAGGTATACCCAAGTCCGGCTGAAGGGATCGGTCTTGAAAACCGACAGGCGGCGAGAGTCGCGCGGGGGTTCGAATCCCTCTACCTCCTCCATTTTTTTAATAATATAA
>NZ_CATKPV010000028.1:0-302 GCF_949768135.1 Bacillus sp. IT-79MI2
CATCGCTATCAAGCTAAGACTACATTAGGAATTTTTCAGGAGAGTTTTTTTACTTTTTATAGGGGATCAGTGTAGATTATTTAAAAATTCGCATACGAAATAAACCCTAATGGGTTTCCTTTTTTAAATTAAGCCGCTTGATTATCAGACATGGTACAATTGTATACGACACCTAATATATCAAAGACTGTTTTTTTCTCGTATCGATGAGATTTTCGTCCGTTGCGCTGTAGGAGGTTAAACAGACGAAGGAGAATCTTTGATAATTCTGGGGTGTCTTTTTGTATAGTTTGGAACAGAAG
>NZ_CATKPV010000029.1:0-292 GCF_949768135.1 Bacillus sp. IT-79MI2
CATGCTATATAAAATAGCGTTTTGGTGGAGCCTAGCGGGATCGAACCGCTGACCTCCTGCGTGCAAGGCAGGCGCTCTCCCAGCTGAGCTAAGGCCCCAAATTGTATGGTGGGCCTAAATGGACTCGAACCATCGACCTCACGCTTATCAGGCGTGCGCTCTAACCAGCTGAGCTATAGGCCCATACAAATTGCGGAATTATTTTATATCATATTCTCTTTTAAGAGTCAATACGTTTATTGAACTCTCAAAACTAAACGAAAACAAAACACGGAAACTTATATTGATGAAC
>NZ_CATKPV010000030.1:0-289 GCF_949768135.1 Bacillus sp. IT-79MI2
GGTTCTGGTGCAAAGATAAAATAAAAGAGAATATAGCTCATATATTTCTAGCGGAATTCTATTTTATGCTGTAAGCCCAAACAATCGATGGATGAATTCTTTCTGGTTTTGGACAGACTGATCCCGTAAATCAATCTGTTCTTTTTTTACCATATGCATAGCTTCTATTCCAGAAATAATGGATGTAGCTGTGTGAAAGGATTTCAATCCTAACATCGAACGAACTCGCTTTTTAATAAACCGATGATCTTGTTCTACTATGTTATTGAGATATTTCACTTGCCTTAGT
>NZ_CATKPV010000031.1:0-288 GCF_949768135.1 Bacillus sp. IT-79MI2
AATCTGGCAAACAATCTTGTATTTTTTCATAATTCTTCGTATACGCTTCAAATTGTAAACAATATGAAATTGCCCCTCCAATGTCATTTTTATTTGACGGGCTCCTTTTTGACGTCCTTTAAAATGAAAAGCTTTTAATATGATTCTCTTCACTTTCTCGTCTTTTTTATCCATTTGTTTTCGTTGTTCTCTAGCTTTCAAAGAGAAATAGTTATAATATCCAGAACGTGAAACGCCAGCTATCTTACATAAGTGACTCACCATATTTCTTAGGTTATATTTTACGAT
>NZ_CATKPV010000032.1:0-281 GCF_949768135.1 Bacillus sp. IT-79MI2
ATATTTCTTGACCAACTTTTGATAAATAGGACTTGTATAGTGAGAGCCTTGATCAGAATGAATAAATGCTCCTTCGGCTAACTTTACCTTTCTATTCTTCTTTAGCTTTACAAGTGTATCTATGGCTAAATCTAACGTAATTCGACTAGAAACGTGGTAAGCCAAAATTTCATTGGTTGATCCATCCTTAATAGTCGATAAATACGCTTTCTTTCCTTTTCCGTAAAATAAATAAGTGATATCGGTAAGTAATACTTTTCCCGGGATGTTTTGTTTGAATT
>NZ_CATKPV010000033.1:0-149501 GCF_949768135.1 Bacillus sp. IT-79MI2
TTTAAGATAAGGCTTTTTTCTTTGTATAACTTTTACTATTAGAAGGATCATAGCATCGCCATCAAGATAAGATTTTGAAGTACTTTCAATAGGGGGTTCGATGGTCAAGATAGAAAAAATCGTTTGGAATCGTCTTATTAGCTCTAAATCATATAATAGGCATAGAGGGAGTTAACTGCTTTTCTTGTTTTTGGTTGGTGTCGTTATTCGCATTATACAAGAATTTGGAATGGTACTCCTTTTTGTGTCCTCAAAACCCTTGGTATATTAGAATTGGAAATTATGAAATTGATTCATATGATAAAATTGGATCGCATGTAATTTTGAACATTTCCGTAGAAAATAAAAGACGGAAAATCGAAAAGAGTCTGGATTGTATCAAAATTCTTTTTGTAGAGAGTAGGGTGAATACATGAACGAACAATATTATGATGCAGTACTAAATATAAAAACAGTAGGAGAACAAAAGGGATTCAACAAGTCGTTGCACTACCACCGTTATGAACCGACGCCATATAGCGCATTGGAAACATTATTTAATCAATATGAACTAAGCAGCAGTGAGCGAGTTGTTGATTTTGGATGCGGAAAAGGCCGGCTGAATTTCTATATTCATCATGCATGTGGTGCGTCAGCTGTTGGAATAGAAATGAACGAGATGTTCTACAAAGAAGCAATGGGAAATTTAGAACGTTATGCAAAGAAATCGAGAAATAGTAAAGATAAAATTCAATTTCAATGCTGCTTAGCGCAAGAATATGAGATTGATCCGCGTGACAATCGATTTTATTTCTTTAATCCATTTTCAGTGCAAGTGTTTATGAATGTAATCAATAATATATTGCTTTCGGTGGAGGAAGTAGAGAGAGAAATAGAGATTATTTTATATTATCCATCGGAAGATTATATCTTTTTCTTAGAGAATCAAACGGCATTTGAATTGAAAGAGGAAGTTAGATTGCCTGGGGTGTATGAGCGGAATGGGAACGAGAGGTTTTTGATTTATGGATTGAGAAGCTAGAAGGAGTAAAAAGATAAATAGTAAATGTCAGTGAGTATTTAGAATTAAATACGGTGAATCGTATCATAAATAAAACATAATGAAGTACAGGATATTTGAACTTTGCTCATTATGTAAGATTGATAGGGGATAAAGCGTATTAAATAAAAAGGAAGCAAGAAGCTCTTAAAATACAAAAGTAGCTTCTCGTTTTCATATAGGAAAACATTGACTCCCATCCCCAACAAGCTATAATAAAAACTAGATGTTCGGTTCAAACAAAATATGATACAAAAAGAACATATAACATAGATTGAAAAAATACTTTCAATCTATTATTTTTGCGGCTTTTAGAAAACGCTTACATTTAGTGTGGAGGGAGAAACCATGTCTAAGTTCACAGAGTATTTTTTAATGGAAGCTAATAATGTTATTGAGTATGTGAAAGAGAAGTTACCAATGTTTGAAAACGCAAAAGATTTGCAGTGCAAGGAAATTGGGGATGGCAATTTAAATTATGTGTTTCGTGTTTGGGATAAGGGGAAAGGAACTTCTGTCATTGTGAAGCAAGCCGGAGATACGGCGCGTATTTCAGATGAGTTTAAGTTGTCTACGAATCGAATTCGCATTGAATCAAACGTTTTACAGTTAGAGGGGAAGCTGGCACCTGAGCTTGTACCAGATGTATATTTATTTGATAGCATGATGAATTGCTGTGTGATGGAAGATTTATCAGACCATACAATTTTACGGACGGCACTGATTAACCATCAAATGTTTCCAAAGCTTGCGGATGATTTAACTACTTTCATGGTAAACACGCTTTTATTAACATCTGATGTAGTGATGAATCATAAGGAGAAAAAGGAACTTGTGAAGAATTATATCAATCCAGAGTTATGTGAGATTACAGAGGATCTTGTGTACTCGGAGCCATTTACAGATCATAACAAGCGCAATGAGTTGTTTTCGTTAAATGAAGGTTGGATTCGGGAGCATATATATGGAGATGAAGCACTTCGTATGGAAGTAGCGAAGCTTAAGTTTTCGTTTATGACGAATGCGCAGGCACTACTTCATGGTGATTTACATACTGGCTCTGTGTTTGTACGAAAGGATTCTACAAAGGTCATTGATCCAGAATTTGCTTTCTATGGTCCGATGGGATATGACGTTGGGAATGTGATGGCAAATTTAATATTTGCTTGGGTGAATGCAGATGTAGCGATGGTTGATGGAGTGGAAAAAGATACCTATATGAGTTGGCTGGAGTCTACGATTATAGATGTAATCGACTTGTTTAAGAAGAAGTTTTTAGAAGCGTGGAGCACGCATGTAACAGAGATTATGGCAAAGGAAACTGGCTTTGATTGTTGGTATTTGCAATCTGTGTTAGTGGATACAGCGGTTGTGACGGGTTTAGAGTTGATTCGCCGCATTGTTGGATTAGCAAAGGTGAAAGATATTACATCGATTTCAAGTGATGAAGCTCGGGCGAGAGCAGAACGGATTTGTTTACAGGCAGCGAAGAAGTTTATTTTACGAGCAAATGAATATAAAACAGGCGCTAGTTTTTTACAAACGTTAAAAGAGCAGTCTGTCCATAGTGCAAAGTAAGGAGAGAAGATGATGACAGAGCAATTAATACCAATTCAGTGGAAAGATGATGCTTTAGTTTTATTAGATCAAACTCTATTACCGAATGAGGTAGTCTATGAATCTTTTACAACAGCTGAGGGTGTATGGGATGCCATTCAAGTAATGAAAGTACGCGGGGCACCGGCGATTGGTGTTTCAGCAGCTTACGGTGTGTATTTAGGTGTAAAAGAGACATCCGAAGATTCAGTGGAGTCATTTATAGAAGAAGTAAATAAAGTCTACACGTACTTAGCGACATCTCGACCGACAGCGGTGAACTTATTTTGGGCACTTGAGAGAATGGAAAATGCGGCAAAAGAACATTCCCATTTATCTATCGCTGATTTGAAAAATAGGTTATTAGAGGAAGCAAAAGGAATTCATAAAGAAGATGAAGAGATTAACCGCCAAATTGGGGAATATGCATTAACATTGTTCCAAGATGGCATGGGTGTACTAACGCATTGTAATGCAGGTGCGTTAGCAACAACGAAATATGGTACTGCAACAGCGCCGATGTACCTAGCGAAAGAAAAGGGATGGGATTTAAAGATTTATTCTGATGAGACACGTCCTAGATTACAAGGATCTACGTTAACAGCACTAGAACTTCAGCGAGCTGGGATTGATGTAACAGTCATTACGGATAATATGGCGGCAATGGTTATGTCACAAGGAAAAATTGATGCAGTTATTGTTGGCTGCGATCGTGTAGCGGCAAACGGTGATGTGGCAAATAAAATTGGAACGCTTGGTGTATCCATTTTAGCGAAATATTATAACATTCCATTTTATGTTGCAGCACCGACTCCGACAATTGATGTAAAAACACCAACAGGTAAGGAGATTCCAATCGAGGAGCGTGATGCTTCTGAAGTGATTAACCGCTTTGGGCAATATTCAGCTCCAAAAGAAAGTAAAGTATATAATCCAGCGTTTGATGTAACACCGCATGAGAATGTAACAGCAATTATTACGGAAAAGGGAATTGTTAGGGCTCCATTTACCGAGAATTTAAGAAAGTTATTTTAGTAATTATGAAATATATAAGTACAAATTGAAAAACTGATATAAAACCTTTCTTTTTAGATGGGGGAGAGCGTCCGTCCATGCATAGAAGCGGCCAGAGCCTCATTCTGCCCCATACCAAGTTAAAACAGGGAGAGAAAACGAGTGCAGATCATGTGTTGTTTTCATAGCAGTAACTTATATGTGAAAACCAAAAAGGAGTTATCCCTAAAAAACACGATAGGAAATGGAAATTTCACTTTATATAAGTACAAATTGGAAAAACGATTTAAAACCTTTCTTTTTAGGTGGGAGAGAGCGCCTGTCCATGCATAGAAGCGGTCAGGTCCTCTTCCTGCCCCATGCCAAGTGAAAACAGAGAGAAAACAAGTAGCGATCATCTTTTGTTCTTCGTAGTAGCGACTTATATGTTGAAAAATCAGGATGGGTTTATATAGAAAATTGCTTATGTATATTAGACATATAAGAAAATAACTAAAAAGAGGACCGATTATCATGTCTAATTCACCGGTAGAGAGAAGAAATAAAATCATTGAGATGCTTGAACAAAGGGAGCACGTGGATGTTTCATATTTAAGCGATGCTTAGTAAATCGAATGAAGTCATTGTTTTAGCAGATCATACGAAGCTCGGAAAGGTTGCTTTCTATAAGGTTTGTGATAAACAGGGTATTACAAAAATTATTACAGATGAGCTCATACCGTTGACACCACTGCAGCAAGAATGTATTAACAGCTATAAAGAATATGGTACACCCATTATTCTAGCAAACTAGTCGTCACAAGGTTCACACCAAGGGGGATGTATATATATGTTACTACAAAAAGAAAGAGAAGAGATTGTAGCGTATGGAAAGAAAATGATCGCTAGCGGATTAACAAAGGGGACTGGGGGTAATATTAGTATTTTTAATCGTGAACAAGGTCTTATTGCAATAAGTCCAAGTGGTTTAGATTATTTTGAAACAGTGCCTGAAGATGTAGCTATATTGAATTTAGATGGTGAAATTGTGGAAGGTGATAGAAAGCCTTCTAGTGAACTAGATATGCATCTTATTTATTATAGAAAGCGTGAGGACATCAACGCACTTGTTCACACGCACTCCCCTTACGCAAAAACAATAGCATCATTAGGATGGGAACTTCCCGCAGTATCTTACTTAATTGCTTTCGCAGGGCCGAATGTACGTTGTGCGCCGTATGAAACATTCGGAACAAAGGAACTAGCAGAAGCGGCTTTTGAAGGAATGATTGATCGCCGTGCGGTTTTACTTGCTAATCACGGCTTAATGGCCGGTGGGAACAATATAAAAATGGCGTTTACTGTTGCGGAGGAAATTGAATTTTGCGCGCAAATTTATTATCAAACGAAGTGCATTGGAGAGCCAAAATTGTTGCCAGAGGAAGAGATGGCAAGATTGGCGAAGAAGTTTGATGGGTATGGGCAACAATAGAATTAATAAATAGAAAAAGTCCCTCGAGAACAAATCGATTCTCAAGGGATTTTATTTTTATTTCTTAAGTAACAAATACATAAAATAAGGAGCACCAATCAAAGCAACCATGATCCCCGCTGGAATTCCACTTGGCTCTACAATATGACGACCAATTGTATCTGCAAGTAACAATAGCCATCCCCCAATTAAAATGGCAACAGGAAGAAATAATTGATGCCTCGGCCCGACTAAAGATTTTGCGATGTGAGGAGCCATAAGTCCGATAAAGGCAATTCCTCCTGTGACTGAAACGGCAGAAGCTGCTAATGCAACGGCTACTATAAGGAGTGAGCGGCGTTCTTTTTCGAGTGCGACACCAACACCAATTGCTACATGCTCGTTTAAAGCAAGGAGATTTAAGCGATTTGCTTTATAGAGAGTAAATGGAATGAGTACAGCTAACCATGGAAGAAGGGCGAGAACAAAAACCCAGTCATCTCCCCAAATGTTTCCGGCAATCCATTTTGCGATAAAGTCTACTTTTGCACGTTCAGCAGATGAAATGAGAACAATCATCGTTCCAGAAAGTGCGAATGCAAATCCAATTCCTGTTAGTGTCAATCTTATTGGCTGAAGCCCAGCAGTTTTACTATATGAAAATACATAGATGAGACAAGCTGTAAGAAAGGCACCGATAAATCCCACAATTGGCAGGAAGTAAACAAATGAGCCTGCGTCTATTGGAAAATATAAAAAGAAAAGGGCAACTGCAACGCCTGCCCCTGAGTTAATACCGATAATACCAGGCTCGGCTAGATCATTACGCGTTATACCTTGTAGTATAGCTCCTGATAAGGCAAGTGCCATACCAGCTAATAGTGTAATCACAATTCGTGGTAATCGAAGAGAAAATAAAATAAATTCTTCTTTAAATGTACCTTGGCCAAAAAGTGTAGGTAGCAGTCTATCATAGGACAATGAAGCTGCTCCTAAGCCCATTCCAATTGTAATGGTTGCTGCAATAAGCAGGAGTAAGGCAAGTACGATTACTCGTTGTTTTTTAGCTTGTTGAATCATGAGAACGACCTTCCTCCTTTACGTACGATGAATAGGAAGAATGGTAAGCCTACGATTGCGACAATGGCAGCTATTGGTGTTTCATAAGGAGCGTTAATTGTGCGTCCAAGTGTGTCAGCTAATAGCATAAAAGAAGCACCCGCAATAGCAGACATCGGTATAACAAATCGATAGTCAGGTCCGACAATAGGGCGGACCATATGAGGTATCATTAAACCGATAAATGCCATGTTTCCAACAAGTGCGACAGAAGCACCAGCGAGTAAAATGATGACAATAAAAAGAATGATTTTAATGACGATGATTTTTTGACCGAGTCCTATTGCTACTTCTTCGCTTAAGCTAAGAATCGTCAATTTCTTTGAAAATAAGATTGCAATGAATATACTGATTGAAATAACTGGAACAATGACCTGTAATTGGCTCCATGATGTTCCGATTATGCCCCCGGCAGTCCACATGGATACATCTTGTGAGATTTTAAAATAAATCCCGATGCCTTCTGAAATCGCGACTAAAAATGCTGAAACCGCGGCACCAGCAAGTACGATACGAAGAGGAGAAAGCCCACCTTTTTTCATCATACCAATTCCGAAAACCATAATGGCGCCGATAGCAGCACCGATAAAACAAGCAATCATTATATAAAAATAGTTTACAGAAGGAATAAGGGCAAGTGTAATTGCCAAGGCAGCGTTGGCACCACCAGTTAGCCCGAGTAATCCTGGATCAGCGAGTGGATTTCGCGTTATACCTTGCATAATCGCACCAGAAACAGCGAGCCCAGCTCCAACAAAAATGGCTGCAATTTCACGTGGTAAGCGAAGTTCACGGATAATGGAGAACTTTTCTCCATTAGCATTAGAAGTAAGCGCTATCCATACATCCTTTATAGTGGTATCTGCTGCGCCAAATACCATGGCAGCCATAAATATAATAAAGAACACAATGGTTCCTAAAATGAGCTTGTATACAAAGGAAGTGGAACGTAGATTGTCTTTTGTCATTAGTTTCACATCTTTTCTTTTCATAGAATAAAGGAAGAGGAATTCTTTAAATAAGAATTCCTCATTGTTGTGTTATTTACCAAGAAAGCTTTTCTTGAAGAAATCTAGTTGGAAATCTAATGTGATTGGATCATTAAAATAGAATTCTTTCGCGTTTATTTCAAATGCTTTATTGTTTTTAACAGCTGGAATGTTTTTGTACGATTCTGTTTCTTGGAATGAATTATTCGTATCGTTGTTTTTACTTATAATTAAGTAATCCCCAGCATACTCAGGTAGAACTTCAGCAGATAATGCATAGTAGCCATCTTTTAACGCTTTTTCTTTTACTTTTTCCGGCATTTTTAATTTCATTTCTTGATACAGGATTTCTGTTCCACGGCCCCAGTTATCGCCGAATACATAGATTTGTTTGTCAAAGTTTTCAATAACAGAAACGGTTGTATCTTCACCAATTTTTGCTTTAATATCTTTTCCTGCAGCAGCAGCACGTTTTTTGAAATCATCAACCCAAGCTTTTGCTTCTTTTTCTTTATTTAGTAGTTTACCGATTTCTAAATGTTGTGTTAAGTAGTCAACTTTTCCATATGTGAATGTTACAGTAGGAGCGATTTTCTTTAACTTATCGATATTTTTAATGTTTGATAAACCAATGATTAAATCTGGATTTAATTCGATAATTTTTTCAACATTTTCATCAGATACTTCTGTAACATCTTTTAATTTATTCTCAAAACGCGGATTCATTTTAGACCATGAATCTACACCAACAAGGTTTACACCTAAAGACATTACGTTACCTGCGAATGATGATAGTACAACAACGCGTTTTGGATTTGCAGGAACTTCAACTTTACCATTCTCAGATTGGTATGTAATTGTTTCTGATTTGCTTCCCTTTGCATTTGAATCGTTTTTCTGATCTGTCGAACCGTTGCTACAAGCACTCATAACGAGTACGAATAGAACTGTAAGTGAAATGAATAACTTTTTCATTTTTTCTTTCTCCTTTTTTATATAGCTTTCTAACGGGATAGATGTCGTGCACTTAGTAGTTAAGGAATCTTATAAATCTTGATATCGAGATTTATTATAATAAAATACTTGAGTGATCTATAAATAAACGAGCCGCTATTTCCCCTACAAATTTGTTAATAGTTTACAAAACGATAATGATTATCAATATCGATTCTTTAATAATATAATTTTATATTTTTTTATTGTCAATAGTTATTTTGATTGAAAACCTGAAGGAAAAAGGTTATATTTTATTGAGAATGATAATCAATTGTATTTGATAGCTGGGGAGTGAACATAAATGAATCCAGAAGAATTATTTGATGTGACCGTGATTGGAGGAGGTCCGGCAGGGCTTTATTCAGCGTTTTATAGTGGACTAAGAGAGATGAAAACAAAAATAATTGAATTTCAACCACAGTTAGGTGGAAAGATACACGTTTATCCAGAAAAAATGATTTGGGATATCGGGGGACTGCCGCCAGTTACTGGAGCGCAGTTAATTGAGCAGCTTGTGGAGCAAGGGTTAACATTTCATCCAGAAGTAGTGTTGAATGAAAAGATAGAGTCAATCACTCGGAATGAAGAGGGAGTTTTTGTGCTAACAATTTTCTCTGGTCAAAAGCATTTTTCAAAAACAGTTATTGTAGCTACTGGAAGTGGAATATTAAAACCACAAAAGTTAGCAATTGAAGGTGCAGAGAGGTTTGAAGTATCAAATTTAAATTATACTGTCAAATCTTTAAAGAGTTTTAAAGATAAGACTGTAATTATTTCAGGTGGAGGAAACTCAGCGATCGATTGGGCAAATGAATTAGAGCCCATTGCGAAAAAGGTTTATTTAACATATAGAAAAGATACCTTAGCTGGTCATGAAGCACAAGTTACTCAGCTTATGAATAGTTCAGTGGATTGTCTCTTTAATACGTCGATTACAAAGTTGATGGCTGATGATAATCACGAAGCAATTGAATATATTGAGTTAACGAATCATGAAACAAGTGAAGTTTCTCATTTACCTATTGACGAAGTCATTATTAATCATGGGTATGAACGTGATATGACATTATTGGAAAATAGTGAACTAAATGTTGAAATCGTTGATAATTATTTTATTGCCGGGAGTGCGAACAGTGAATCTTCAATAGAAGGGCTATATGCTGCTGGAGATATTTTAAAGCATGAGGGCAAATTGCACTTAATAGCTGGTGCTTTCCAAGATGCTGGAAACGCTGTAAATAAAGCAAAACAATTTATCCAACCAGATGCGAGTGAATATGGAATGGTCTCTTCTCATAATGATGTTTTCAAACAACGTAACCGAGAACTTATTAAGCAAATGATGAAATAATGGGTAGTGTTGAGAAGTTTAAAGAGTGGAAAGAAATAAATAGAGAAGAATATGTAAATGAATTATGAGAGATTTGAAATAAGTATCTTTTTAATAGATAAACACCCAGTTACTTTCCCATCTTTATTAAGTAAGGAAGTAGGCTGGGTGTTTATCTGTTACTATCTTTTTTCTGATTTGTATTACACCGGTTTCTTCAGTTCACGTCTTTTACATGTATTTTGAGAAGAGAATACATGTAAAAGACGTGAACATTTGACTTGTAAATCTTTTTTGGGGGTTTATATTTTTTATAGACAAGGAAAATTATGCTGTTCCTTGTGCGTACTGATCAGGAAAGTGCTTATTTTGCACAGAGGCAATATATTGTTTCCCGTGTTTTCTAGCCAAAGATTCTAGTATGTGACGTACACGTTTTGTAAGATGCCCCTGGTTTTGTAACGCTTCACAGTATGCATCATAGTAAGCATATTTAGCCCAAAGAAAATCGTCTTGTTGAAATATGAAATGATGTTTATACCATTCTCCAATTGTATTATAGTTTACGCTTTCATTTGCAGCCTTTGTTTGTTCAATGATTCTTTTTGGTAAAGCTTTAGAAAGCTGAGAAGCAGTATTTGTTGTTTCAGTTTGTAATGATTGCTCTAACATTGTAATGATGTGACGAGTAGCCATATGTTTAACTCTCCTTTGTGTAAATGGATAAATGCCATCTATATTTTTTAATACTTACTATATTATTATACAATATATGGAATGCATCTACCTGCTTTTTGATTTGTATTTACAAAATCTTTTTATTTTATTTATAAAAATCTTTTATAATAATGTAGACATAAAAAATAATAAGGGAATGAAACAATTGTATATAACGGTAAAAGAAGCAGCAGAATATTTAAATCTTCCGGAATCTTACATTGAAGAATTGGTTCAGCAAAAACGAATTCGTGCCGTGTATGACGGTGAGCAATATTTGCTGAATAAAGAACAGTTCAATACGCATTTAGAGCAAATGGAAAAATATAAACAGTTAGTAGAAGAAATATTAAATGAGCCAATTCCAGAGGATATGGATGTAAAAGACGAAGATTAAAACTCATGGGCCTATAGCGTAGTACTCTATGAAAAATGATACAGAATCATTTTTATCCTGCTATTTGTGGGCAGTAATATTCCCACTTTAATTTCAACAAAAGTAAAGAAGCTAGGTGGAGAATAAACTGCCCGTAAAAGCCCGATTGGTGAGGGCTAATACTAGTGGAGGATGAAAAATCCTCTACTAAGTAAAGTTTCACTTTATAAATACTGTTTCAAGATCTGTAGGATAAGTATCTTGAAGCGGTATTTTTTTATGATGAAATAGTAAAATTGTGTGCATAAATGGCGGCTAATGACATGCTGGGTATTGATAGAAGCCATGTTAGTCTTTTGTACATCAGAGATATACATATTGGATAGATGTACCCCCGTGTTAAAAACATATTTTTATATAATGGGACAGTCATAGAGAACGTAACCTGTACAGATACATATACTATCAGTGCAAACGACTTATAAAACAATGAAAGGGGTTTTCTCATGAGCACGATTAGTAGTGATTTGTTGTATGGATTGATTGGAGAGAGTGTTAGAGTGAATCGAGGTGGACCAGAGTCTCAAAAAGGTACAGTGGTCGCAGTGTATTCGGATCATTTTATTTTATTGAGTGAAAACAGAACGTTTTACTATTATCAGTTTCAACATCTAAAAAGTATTACAAAAAATGCGAAAGATGTTGCTGCAGACATTGGAGTTTTACCAACATTTGCACAAGGTGAAGATTTTCAAGGTTTGCTTCAAAATTTAAAGTATCGTTGGGTGAAAATTAACCGCGGCGGCCCAGAAAAGATTGAAGGAATTCTACAAGATGTTTCTTATGAATATGTGACATTAATTGTAAAAGAGGAAGTTGTACAGATTCCACATTTCCATATTAAAAGTATGAATTATGGTCTGCAAGCACTAGAAGAAGATGACTATCAGTCAAATAACCAACAATCCGATCAGACAGCATATGTTCAATATTCAAGAGCAAGAGCAACAAAACAATCAAGTCGATATAATCGATCCAAATAATAACAAAAGAGGGGAAGGAGGGATGAAATTGGAAAATATATTTCCTGAAAATCAAATAAAAAGCTTGGTTTATCAAGGTGTAAAAGTAAACCTTGGTGGACCAGAAAGCCGTACAGGTGTGTTGCTGGCAGTAGGTGATGATTATCTCGTTCTGCAAGGAAATACAGGAGAGGTCATTTATTATCAACAGAAGCATGTAAAGGGTGTTGTAAAAAAAGCAAAAGAGATAGAGTTAAATCCTTATTTTATTGAGCAATCCTATGCGGATGGTGCAACGTTTCAAGAGATACTAGGTAGTCTTAAGTATAAATGGGTCAAAATTAATCGCGGTGGTCCAGAAAGCGTAGAAGGTTTATTAAGTGATGTAAATGAAGAATACGTTACATTAGTGAACCGCGATGAGGTAATTTACGTTATTAACTTTCACATTAAAAACGTCAATCAAATCGTTAAAACCAATAAAGATGAAGAAGAGTAATGTTTGATAAATAAGAGGGGGCAGTATGGAATAGGTAGTGGCGAATGTTTTTTGTTCAATTGCTATTATTTTACTATAGTCTAAATGTCCCCCTCTACTATTCATACAGATAGAAAGAGAGCATTGTATCACTTTGCATACATGTTTTAGCCCCCTATTATTCTTTTTTAGCTACATGTGAATGAGAGATAAAGAGGAAGTTACGCTTTGGAGAAAGGAGGATACAGATGAACGAACTAAGCAAAAATATTGGAGAATATATCTATGTTAAATTAATTGGCGAGAAAAGGTTTAAAGGATTATTAATTGATGTAGGCAATGATATTGTTGTTATTTATGATGGGAAAGACTACATCTATATTTCCTTATATCATATTCAACATTATAAATTTATGGCGAGTCTTGTGACCGAAATACAAAAGCCAGAAACAGATTCTGCTATTAAAAGAGAGTCACCGTCAATTTCCCTTCGAAAAGTACTGAGCACATCTAAAGGGATTTTTACGGAGATTTATGTAGCTGGTGGTTATCCTATTCATGGTTATGTTGCAAGTGTTATGAATGATTATTTAGTATTCTATAGCCCTGTGTACAAAACAGTATATATTTCTTTAAAACATCTAAAATGGTTAATCCCCTACCAAGAAAATCAAATTCCGTATTCCCTCAATAAAAATGAGCTTCCCGTTAATCCATTAAATATTACACTAGCTAGAACATTTGAAGAACAACTAATCAAAATGGCAGGAAAAATTATGGTGTTTGATTTAGGCGAACATTCAAATAAAATTGGGAAGATGACGAAAATTGAAGATGGTCATATTGAATTGATCAAGGCGCGTGATGAAAAAGTATATTTAAATATTCAACATGTAAAATCGGTTCATTTTCCGTAAGTTTGTTAAGAAGGCTTGCTTTTTCTTTTATGGGTGTAAAAGAAAAGGTCGAGCCTATTTTTATCCCCTAAAAGCCCGATTGGTGAGGGCTAACTATCAGTGTGGAATGAGGCCGCCACTAATTAAGGTTTCATTTTATGTAATTGTTAACAGGGGGAGTTTGTTCACTCTCTTTTTTAGTGTTGTGGTATGAAAGGGAGTTAGAATAAAAATAGTATAGCTATTTAATATAGGATAATATTACTAGAAATTTCACATGACGTAAAAGTTAGATAGGAATGACTTTAAAGGGCTTTACTCAAATTCAAAAAGAGCGCAATCTAGCTGATAATGCTAGTTATGATATTATGCTGCAGGAAATTGAGAGAATCGATGGATTTGTTAGTGAGTTAATGTTACTTGGAAAACCGAAACCAACAATGTATCAATTATGTGATATGCGAAAAGTTCTGTTATATGTTGTTCATTTGATGGAAAGTTATGCAATGCAGTACGCTGTGAAAATTCATATGCAAGTAGATGAGGCTTTACCTGATATAAAGGGTGATGAAAAACAATTAAAGCAAGTCTTATTAAACCTTGTAAAAAATGGGATTGAATCGATGATGCATGGTGGGAGTTTGAAAATTACTGTCTATAAAACAATAGAAAAAAATTGTTTATTTGTATTCAAGATCAGGGATGCGGTATGGATAGCGAAAGAATAGAGAGACTTGGAAAAGTTGTTTACACGACAAAGGAGAATGGAACAGGTCTTGGTTTAATCATTACACATAAAATTATTGAAGAGCATCAAGGGATGATTCAATTCAAAAGTAACATTGGCACAGGGACAAAAGTAGAAGTAACATTGCCAACTATATAGAATTTAAAGACAAGAGTACTTTTCAGAAAAGTGCTCTTGTTATGTAAATATAAACATTTTATAAAAAGCTTCAAGAATGCTTTTTTTTATAAAAAACTTAGTTTATAATGGAGGAAAATATCGACATGTAGTTTTATTACTCATGTACCGGTTTGTAGTTTTTACTTGTATGAATGTTTATATTGAATTGGGTTTTATGTGAATTAAAAAAGAGGGGTGCACATGCATCCTTTTTTCTATGCTGATATTATGACAGAGGTGGTACGATGGAACTAACATTAAATTCGACCGTATGTTTACACACGATTCAATTTCGAAAAGATCAAAAGAATTATATTGTAAAGGATACAATTACAGGAGAAAAATATGAAATGCCGCCACTTTGGATTGATGCACTTGCAATGATGCGTGACGGATTTTTATTGGGAGAAATTGAAGAAAAGCTAAAGGAAGAGTATCCAAAAGAAGAAGTGAATATTCTAGAATTTACGAGGCAATTGTTAGAACTAGAGCTTGTCGGAATGGTTGATGGAAAAGAAATTATTTGTAAGAAAAAGAAAGATAAAGATTATTTTGCATGGGTTCGTCCTCGGATTGAACAGTTTTTTCTTAATTTAAATCGAAAATATCGAAGCAGAGGTCAATGATGATCTCTGCTTTTTTGTTGCAAGAATGAAATTAGGTATTCACCCAATTAAAGCCTCAAGCATATTGTAACTTATGTAAGTAGACTGCTATAAAGGAGTGAGGGCAGTGACAGGGAAAATTTTAAATTATTATGCTGGAGGAAATACCGCGAGAGGTTTTTATAGTTTATATGAGGAAAATGTAAGGGGATTGGAAAGACTTTTCATTTTGAAAGGTGGTCCAGGGACAGGGAAATCCTCATTGATGAAAGCAATTGGGCGTGAGTGGGTTGGAAAAGGATATGATATTGAACTGTTGCATTGTTCTTCTGATAATAAATCCATCGATGGTGTTATTATTCCAAAATTAAAAGTAGGAATTGTAGATGGAACAGCACCACATGTCATTGAGCCAAAAACACCTGGAGTTGTAGAGGAATACGTGAACTTAGGAGTTGCATGGGATTCAGAGAAATTACGAAAACATAAAGGTGAAATTATACATTATATTTCTGAAGCAAGTGGTGCATTTCAATCAGCGTATGCTTGTTTTAAAGAGGCGTTAGCTATACATGATGATTGGGAGAGAATTTATATTGATAATATTGATTTTCAAAAAGCGAATGAATTAACAAAGCAGCTTATACAAAAGCTATTTGCAGATAACAAAGGAAAACAAGCGGTGGTAAAGCACCGTTTCTTAGGGGCAGCAACACCAAAAGGGGCGGTTGATTTCGTTCCAAATTTAACAGAAGATATCCCGCATCGTTATTTTATAAAAGGACGCCCGGGTTCAGGAAAATCAACGATGTTAAAAAAATTAGCAGGGGCAGCGGAAGAGAAAGGATTTGAAGTTGAAGTATATCATTGCGGCTTTGATCCAAATAGCCTAGATATGATTATTGTAAGAGAATTAGGTTTTGCGATCTTTGACAGCACCGCGCCACATGAATATTTTCCAGAGCGAGAAGGTGATGAGATTATTGATATGTATGATCTCATTGTTACGCCAGGAACGGATGAAAAATATGCAACAGAAATTCGGGATGTTTCCATTCAATATAAAACAAAAATGAGTGAAGCAATGTCGTTCTTAGCGAAGGCAAAAGCAGTTCGAGATAAATTAGAACGGATTTATATTGCTGCGATGGATTTTACAAAAGTAGATATGTATAAAAATGAAATTCAGGGTGAGTTTGAGCGAATTGCAAAGCTTGTTAGCGAGCAACAAAAATGAAATGTTTATAGAGCTGCCAGGGAAGGCCTAGCAGCTTCCTTTTAAATTTAGTTATGTTACATACTATAGAGTTACTGAGATATTGATGTTGAAAGTAGAATAACACGCCAATAATAAGTAGATTATATTTGTCGAATTTCCAGGTAAATGATCAGAAAATGAGGATGATACATATGAGAGACAAAATTCAATTGGAATTAAGGAGAATTGAGAAAGCGAATAATGTGAAGGTTTTATTTGCGGTGGAATCTGGAAGTCGTGCATGGGGATTCCCGTCGAAAGATAGTGATTATGATGTTAGATTTGTATACATTCATCCAGTAGATTGGTATTTATCTATAAGTGAAAAATGTGATGTTATTGAATATCCAATTAGTGATGCTTTAGACATAAGTGGTTGGGATATTAGAAAAGCTCTGCAGCTATTTGCAAAATCAAATCCTGCATTATTAGAATGGATTCGTTCGCCAATCTTTTATTCTAAGAACTCTGATCTTCCAGAGCGTCTACAGAAAATGAGCGGAAATGATTTTGATCCTAAAGCAACGATTTATCACTACTTACATATGGCTTCAAAAAACTATCGTGAATTTCTACAAGGAGAGAGCGTGAAGTTGAAAAAGTACTTCTATGTATTGCGTCCTATTTTAGCTTGCAAATGGTTAGAAGAGAAAGGGACATTGCCGCCTGTAGAGTTTGAGAAGTTAATTACTGAACTAGTGTTAAAACAAAATATTTTAGCTGAGATTAATGATTTACTAATAAAGAAAAAAGATGGTATTGAGCTGGATATTGGTCTGAACATTACATTATTAAATGAATTTTTGGAAGAGCAGATTGCCTATTATCAAGAATATGTGAAAAGAATTGAAAAAGGGAAGGGCATTGAAGTTGAGAAGTTGAATGGTTTATTTCGCGATATGTTATTTGAAGTAATGGAAACAGAGCACCGATAATTTGGTGCTCTGTTTCTGTTAGCAGATTTTATTCTCCATCAACCCGTTTCAAAGGTTCATCCGCCGGCCCCTCAATTACATCCCCTTCAATTGAAAAGCGTGATCCATGACAAGGACAATCCCACGTACAATCACCGCTATTCCATTCTACTTCACAGCCAAGGTGTGTACAGGTCGTATCAACAATATGCAATTTTCCTTCGTTGTCTTTATAAGCGCCTGCACGTTTTCCATGTACTCTTACAACGGCACCTTCACCATTTTCAAGATCTTCTGGTTTACGCAGAGCAAATTCTAACTTGCCTTCAATCAGATGTTTTGCTACATCAAGGTTTTGAGAAACAAATGTTTTTATATCTGGATCTGCATGGAATCGTGATGGGGCAAAGAGTTCTTTATACGGGTTATCTATTTTTGTAATAGAGTCCTTTAGTAGCTGGGCTGCAGCAGTTCCTGTTGTCATCCCCCATTTTCGATAACCTGTTGCAACGAATATATTTGGATTATTTTCATTAATATGGCCGATGTAAGGTAGTTTATCTAGGGTAATTAAGTCTTGTGTTGACCATCTGTAAGGGATTGCATCTATTTCAAATGTTTCTTCTGCGAAAGAGTACAATGCTTCATAATGAAGCATTGTATTGATTCCTTGTCCTGTTTTATGACTTTCACCCCCAACAAGAATAATTTTTTCTCCATTTACTGTTGTGTAACGTAAGGAGCGTGTAGGAGTGTCTATGCTTAAATACATGCCTCCGGGATAATCTTTTTTTGCTTTTATAGCTAGAACGTAGGAACGTTCTGCATACATTCTTGTGAAGAAAAAGCTATTTGCATCATAGAAAGGAAAATGAGAACAGGAGACGACATATCCACATGTAATACGATGGCCATCTTTTGTAATGACTTGCGGATAGAATCCTTTCTCGATATCGATTGCAGTGGTTTGCTCATAGATTGTTCCACCTGCTTCAATGAACTGTTCAATAAGATTTTTTAAATAATGAAGAGGGTGGAACTGTGCTTGTTTTTTCATAACAAGTGCTCCCTGAACTGAGATAGGAAGTGGAATGGACTCTACATAGTCACAAGGAATATTTAGCTTTTTATAAGCTTCATATTCTTTTGTTAATTTCCGTAATCCGTCATTGCAAGTTGTATATAAGTAGGCGTCTTCTTCAGTAAAGTCACAATCAATGTTATTTGTTCGGACTGTTTCTTTTATAAATCGCAATGCTTTTTCGTTTGCCTCATAGTATAGGCGTGCTTGATCAGCTCCAAAATGATCAATGAGCTCATCATAAATAAGGTCGTGTTGCGCAGTAATTTTTGCGGTCGTATGGCCTGTCGTTCCATTTAAAATATTTCCGGAATCGATTAAAACAACTTTCATGCCCTCTTTTGCAAGTAAATAAGCAGTTGTGATGCCTGTAATTCCAGCACCGATAATTGCAACTTCTGCTTTTATATTTTCTGATAGCTTGGGGAAAATAGGGAATGAAGTAGAGTCACGCCAGTACGGTTCTGGAAATTGGGGAAATGAATTGTTTGTCATCGTATGTCCCTCCTGTTTTAAAATAATTTACTACTTATTTTTTCCAATTTATATAAAATTCATGTAGATTATTTTCAATCTAGGAGAAGGAGATAATGTACAGTGAACAGAAGAAATTAAGAATAAGTTTTAAATATTTACAAAACATAAATATTATTCTAATATAATAAAAATGAGTATTCCTTTATAAGGTTATTTTAAATGACAGTCGATTCTATAAAGAATTATTGATGTTCATATATAAGCTGTTCTTGAGTGAAGCAGACTTTCTTATATGTGAAAGTATTTATATATATATAATGGATAAAAGCTTATAAAACCTATGCTTTTCCTTTGGTGAAATAAAATATTATTATGAAAATATAACCACATTTTATTACTAGGTCATAAAAGCTATTGACAATGTAGAAAGTCTATTGATATGATTCATCATGTGGAAAGGTTGATAAAGAGTAAAAAGAGAAATGTTTTTCATTGATAATAAAAGCGAAAATGAGTGACGATAGAGTGAGTATGATTTACTTATTATAAATGCTTTTTGTAATTAACTAGTATTATCAATCTGGAAACAAGAATTGATTTATGCAAGTTGCGTAAGCGCGGCATAAGAAAGGGGCAAAAGGATGAAGGAGCTTCATACGTTTGGATGGTATGCAGCACGTGTATCGCCGCATTTGCCAAAAAAAGCATTTAAACCAGTTCCAACTCGTTTGTTTGGTGGACTGGCTTATTTACTTGTGGCGGTAGCTGGGTTAATAGCGATTGGTTTATTCGATTTGAATGTGTGGGCAAATCTTGGAATTGCAATTGTTCTAGGATTATGTTTTGCTTCACTTGGGTTTTTAGGACATGAAATTTTGCACGGAACAGTTGTAAGGAAAGCATGGCTTCGTGATTTTTTAGGGGCAATTGCATTTATGCCATTATCTACAGGACCGAAATTGTGGAGAAAATGGCACAATGCGACGCACCATGTTCATACACAGCATGAAGAACATGACCCTGATGCGTGGCCAACACTTGAAAAGATGAAGAAGAGTAAATTTTTAAGATGGGTGTATCGTATGCCCTTGCATGTACGTTCTTTCTTCAGTTTTCTGTCACTAACAATTCAATTTACAATACATTCAACTCGTATGTTCTTTCATTTTATAAAAGAATTTAAGTCATCGAATCAGAAGTCTGTATGGCTTCAACTTCTTTTGCCATGGACGGTTTGGATTAGTTTGCTATTTATTATGGGGCCTACGAAGTGGTTGTTTGCTTATGTGATTCCATTATTAATTGCAAACTTTATTGTAATGGGCTATATTGCAACCAATCACCGCTTAAATCCAATTGTTCCTGTAAATGATCCATTAGCTAACTGTTTATCTGTAACAGTGCCGCGCTGGGTTGATGTTTTGCATTTTAACTTCTCATATCATACGGAACATCATTTGTTCCCTGCTATGAGTTCTAAGTATTACCCATTAGTAAAAGAAAAAATTAAAGAAATGTGGCCGGAGCGTTATCATGAAATGCCGATGACGAAAGCAATGGCAGCACTTTGGAACACACCTCGCGTATATTATCAAGGCAGTGAATTAGTTGATCCTCATAGGGAACATTTCTATGGTTCTTTAGGGAATGGGTTAGACCCTAATAATATTGCATATCGTGAGGAGCATATAAAAGAGCAGGAAACTATCAAAAAAGTGAATCCATGATTCTGGAATAGATTATTTAGAACCCTTTAACTATAAAAAGCAAGCTACCTAAAAAGTAGCTTGCTTTTTTTATTTTGTATTTTGATTGTTTTTTTGCATGTAATAGTAACTTTTCATTGATCCCTTTTTCAATCTAATAGATGAAAGGGTTGCTACAATTCTTCCTATAAAGAGACTGCTTTTTCTTTCTCTTTATTTACTTGTAAAGAATTACTCTGTTTACGCTGAAGTCTTTTTTCTAAGAGGTTTACGAGATAGGTAAATAAAAGGACGAGTGCAAGATAATATATACCAACAACAATATATGTTTCTAATTGTTGGAAATTCCCAGCCGCTATAGAAAGACCAGAGCCCCATAATTCTGGCATACCTACATAGGCAACAAGTGAAGAATCCTTTAACCCGATAATAAATTGGTTTCCTAGGGGCGGAATAGAGAGACGAAATGCTTGTGGTAAGATAATGCGTCGCATAGCCAGTGGATAAGACATCCCAAGGGAACGGGCAGCCTCTAATTGTCCACGATCGACGGATTGAATAGATCCGCGGAAAATTTCTGTAATATATGCTCCGTTATGAATAGCTAAAGCGATTGCCCCCGCCCAAAAAGGTGTGAAGACAATGATAGATGTAATCCCGAAGTAAAGAATGGCAATTTGTACGATTAAAGGTGTACCACGGATAATAGCAATGTAAACATGTGCAATACTATTTAATACTTTATTATTAGAAATACGAAAGAAGGCAAATAGTAGTCCGATTAATGAACCGAGTAGTAAGGAAGTTAATGTTAATTGTAATGTTATGCCAACAGCCTTTAGAAGTGTAGGGTACGTAGATATGAAAATTTCAAACATTAATTTCACCTCAATATAGAATTTATTTTAGGAAATAGATGCAAATACCCCACGGCTGAGGTGGGGCATCGCTTATGGATTAAAAATGATTTGTTTTTTAGAAGGGTAAATCATTTTATTTTGTCTTTTCCTCTTCTCCAAGAATATTTTTTCCAAACCATTTTTTACTGATTTTTTCATATGTGCCATCTTTAATAATTTCCTCCAATGCTTTGTTTACTTTCTTCACCATTTCTTTATCATCTTTGCGAATTGCAATTCCCATTTCCTCAAGATTTAATGGTTTGCCAGCTTCTTTTATATTTGATTTCCCTTCTTTTATCATGCGAAGACCAACCATTTGATCCGTAATAACAGCATCTACTCGGCCTGGTTCTAAATCCATAAGAGCTGTAATGTCACTGTCGTATTCTGTGATTTGATCTGTATGTTTTTCCACAAGTGTTTTAAATGTACTAGCTTTTACAACACCGATTTTTTTTCCTTTTAAGTCTTCTACTGAAGAAATGGAATTGTTCTTTTTAGCTACGAAAATTTGTGCACCAGAGCGATAGTATGGATTCGTAAAATTAACGGCTTTTAGGCGGTCTTCTGTAATTGCCATACTTCCTAATATGACGTCATATTTTTTTGCTTTTAGACCTTGAATCAATGTTTCCCAAGGATTTGTAACTGGAACAGGCTTCATTCCCATTTTTTTTGCGAGTGCCTCACCAATTTCGACATCAAAACCAACTAGTTTTCCGTCATTTTCTTTGAAATTAAAAGGTTTATATAAGCCGCTCATTGCGTAGCGAAACTCTTTCCCTTCATTTGTTGAAGTTTCCTTACTACAGGCTCCAAGGACGAAGGATATACATAGTGTAATTGCTGCAAAAACAGTAAGTATTTTCTTTCTCATAAAACCCCTCCTATGATTTATCCTACACATATGGGCAGTATAGCCACGTTTTTTTATATGCTATAGAAAGTTTCTATAGATGAGGCGGTTATGCTACCCGTATGAGTTTTAAGTGTTTAAACATGCATGAAGAGTAAAATCCCTCTCTATAAAATGTTTCGTAAAAACTGTTTTGCTCTCTCATTTGACGGTGCTGAAAAAAATTGTTCTGGTGGTGCATCCTCTACAATTTGTCCATCATCCATAAAAATGACGCGATCTGCTACATCTCGTGCAAAGTTCATTTCATGGGTGACGATTACCATTGTCATTCCTTCACCAGCAAGCTCTTTCATAACTTGGAGTACTTCTCCAACAAGTTCAGGATCAAGAGCAGATGTAGGTTCATCAAATAGCATGATTTTAGGATTCATTGCAAGTGCGCGTGCGATCGCAACACGTTGTTTTTGTCCACCAGATAAAAGGTGAGGTGTCACGTTTGCTTTGTCTTGTAATCCAACCTTTTGTAATAGGTCGGTTCCAATTTCTTTCGCTTTTGTTTTGTCCATTTTTTTTACATGAATAGGTGCTTCTATGATGTTTTCTAATGAGGTCATATGTGGAAAGAGGTTAAAATGTTGAAATACCATTCCAACATTTTCGCGGACTTTGTTTAAGTTTGTACTTTTAGGATTAATTCGTTTCCCTTGTAAGTGAATTTCTCCTTCATCGTACATTTCTAAAAAGTTGAGACAACGAAGTAAAGTGCTTTTTCCTGAACCGCTCGCGCCAATTAAAACAACAACTTCTTTTTCTTTTACTTCTAAATTGATCCCTTTTAAAACGTCTAATGAACCAAATGACTTTACTAGATTTTGAACTTGAATCATACCAATCCCCCAGTCAAACTTGTATTTTACAAATGTTTCCCCTTATTTTTGTTATTAGTCATAAAGTGCCAAAACCCTTTATTTTTTGCGAAAAACATTGTCTAGGGGACGTGAAATTAGGAAGATGATTACGGTTAGTAAGGTGATAAAAAGAGGCTTTGAAAAAAATAAAAAAGTGAGAGAAATTTATATTTTATTTATGGAAGGGAGGGATGCTTTGTGGGAATCGAAAAACATTACAAGGGTCATATACTGTTTTGACAGAAGACAATTATGCAGGGGAGCTTTGGAAGACTTAAATTTAAGTTTATGCGAGCTACATTATATTCAGGATCTTCTGGAGTTACAATGCGCCCTGTTAATTTTGTTTTTTTCATTATATTGTTCCTTTCCATATGAGATTGGTTCTTATTATTGTATGAGAAAGCTTGTTTGAGAGTGTTTGAATCATAAATTGTATGTATATGAAGAATGAATAGGGTGATTAAAATGTTAGTATATTTTTTAGAGGATTTAAGTAAAAATGGAAACGTATGGATGTGTATTCGGCAGTATGTATTTAGTGTTGCCATACTAGATACTATAGAAATTTTTAGCAGTACTCCAACAGAAGTCCCCTTTCTCAAGCACGTGCAGGACATAGTCCAGGATGAAATCATATAAGAGGGATAATTAAAAACTATGAACGTTTCCGCAACATTTACCTTTATCTCTTTCGAATGGAAATTATAGCAAGATATAATAAAGTTATAATATTCGAAAGGATGTCTTTTATGAAAAAGGAGAAAAGACAACGGCTAATTAAACAATTGATAAGAGAGTGTGAAATAGATACACAAGAGAAATTAGTAGAATTGTTAGAAGAACATGGTGTAGTAGTTACACAAGCAACGATTTCACGAGATATTCGTGAATTAAATTTAATAAAGGTAGCCTCTGCAAGTGGATTAACAATATATAAGGTTTTTTCAGAAGACAGTTTACAAACGGATATGAAATTAAAGAAAAAACTAAAAGAAGTTGTTGTGAAAATTGATTGTGTAGAGCAATTAACAATCATTAAAACATTACCGGGAAATGCCCATGTTATTGGTGTATTATTGGATTCTTTAGATTGGAAAGAAAAAGTAGGATGTATATGTGGAAATGATACGTGCCTTGTGATTTCTCGATCACAATCGGATAGGAAGGTTCTAGAAGAAAGATTGAAATTGATTATGTAAGTGAAGATCCTATTTCTAATTTTTATTAGAAATAGGATTTTTTTTTTGAAATTTTAATATGAATTAATAAAGGGTTATTCATTATATATACGTAATATATAGCTGTTTTGTGAAATATGGGATAAAAAAACTTATAAAAATACAAATATATATTATTTTAAAAAATAACTTGTGAAATATTCCACTTAATAATGTTAGCGTTTTCACAAAGGAGGAAGCACGTACCGTTTATTATGTACTTGTAGACATCAAACAAATTTAAAAGGAGGTACAACAAATGAAACATCCGATACATGTTACTTCAGAAATTGGGGAATTACAAACGGTTTTATTAAAACGTCCTGGTAAAGAAGTGGAAAATTTAACGCCAGATTATTTGCAACAATTATTATTTGACGATATCCCATATTTACCAATTATTCAAAAAGAACATGATTATTTTGCACAAACATTACGCAATCGGGGTGTTGAAGTTCTTTATTTAGAAAAACTAGCAGCTGAGGCGTTAGTTGATAAAAAACTTCGTGAAGAATTTGTTGATCGTATTTTAAAAGAAGGACAGACTGACGTAAATGTTGCACATCAAACTTTAAAAGAATATTTACTTTCCTTTTCAAATGAAGAATTGATTCAAAAAATTATGGGTGGCGTGCGGAAAAACGAAATTGAAACGAGTAAAAAAACGCATCTGTATGAATTAATGGAAGATCATTATCCATTTTATTTAGATCCAATGCCAAATTTATATTTTACTCGTGATCCAGCAGCTAGTATAGGTGACGGTTTAACAATTAACAAAATGAGAGAACCGGCACGGAGACGTGAATCATTGTTTATGGAATATATCATTAAACATCATCCACGATTTGCAAGTCATGATGTGCCAGTTTGGTTAGATCGTGATTATAAATTTCCGATTGAAGGTGGCGACGAACTGATTTTAAATGAGGAAACAATTGCAATTGGCGTATCTGCTCGTACTTCAGCTAAAGCGATTGAGCGTTTAGCTAAAAATTTATTTAGTCGTCAAAATAAAATTAAGAAAGTAGTGGCGATAGAAATTCCAAAATGTCGAGCGTTTATGCATTTAGATACAGTATTTACAATGGTCGATTACGATAAATTTACAATTCACCCGGCTATTCAAGGACCAAAAGGAAATATGAATATATATATATTAGAAAAAGGAAAGGATGAAGAAACTCTTAAAATTACCCATCGTACATCTTTAACTGAAGCTTTAAAAGAAGTATTAGGATTAAGTGAATTAGTACTTATCCCTTGCGGAGGAGGAGATGTAATCGCTTCTGCTCGTGAACAATGGAACGATGGATCTAATACATTGGCAATTGCGCCAGGAGTAGTTGTTACATATGATCGCAACTATGTCTCCAATGCTTTATTACGTGAGCATGGTATAGAAGTTATTGAAGTACTCAGTTCGGAATTATCTCGCGGTCGTGGGGGTCCACGTTGCATGAGTATGCCGATTGTTCGAAAAGATATTTAGTATAAATAACGGAGAAAGTAGGGATGAATCATGTTAATGACTAAACCAAACTTAAAAGGAAGAAGTTTTCTTGCTGAAAAAGATTTTACGGAAGAAGAATTATTATACTTTCTAGATTTAGCAGCAGAATTAAAAGAGAAAAAGAAAAATGGTATCCCGCATCATTATTTAGAAGGTAAAAATGTAGCACTCTTATTCGAAAAAACTTCAACTCGTACACGGTGTGCATTTACAGTAGCTTGTACAGATTTAGGTGCAAACCCTGAATATTTAGGTAAAGGTGATATTCAGCTTGGAAAAAAAGAATCTGTTGAAGATACAGCAAAAGTTCTAGGGCGTATGTTCGATGGAATTGAGTTCCGTGGCTTCGCTCATGCAACAGTAGAATCTTTAGCAGAAAATTCAGGTGTGCCAGTATGGAATGGTTTAACAGATATGTGGCATCCAACACAAACACTTGCAGATTTATTAACAATAAGAGAGCATGTGGGACGTTTAAAAGACGTTAAGCTCGTTTATGTTGGAGACGGGCGGAACAATGTAGCAAATAGCTTATTAGTCGGCGGTGCAATTGTTGGAATGGAAGTCCGTATTTGTACACCAGAATCATTATGGCCAGCACAAGAAGTGATTGATTTAGCGAAAAAATACAATGACCGTGTAATGGTAACAAGTAGTGTGGAAGAAGCTGTTGCAGGTGCAGATGTAATTTATACGGATGTATGGGTATCCATGGGAGAAGAAGATAAATTTGCTGAACGTATTGAACTACTGAAACCATATCAAGTAAATATGCAAATGATTAAAGGAACTGGAAATGATAATGTTATGTTCTTACATTGTTTACCTGCATTCCATGATGTGGAAACATTGTACGGGGAAGAGATTTATGAAAAATATGGAATAAAAGAAATGGAAGTAAGTGACGAAGTCTTCCGTAGTAAGCATTCAAAAGTATTTGATCAAGCAGAAAATAGAATGCATACAATTAAAGCAGTTATGGCAGCTACTTTAGGAAATATGGAATAAAGAAGGGGGTTAATCCTCCTTCTTTCTCCTCCTTTAGACACTATCATTCACTATTGTTGTTTTATTCTTATTGCAATTAAAGAGAGGTGAGTGTAATGGGTGAAGAAAAGAAATTAGGATTACTTACTTTAACAGCCCTTGTAGTTGGCTCTATGATCGGTGGTGGCGCATTTAACTTAGCAAGTGACATGTCAAAAGGTGCTGGTGCCGGGGCTATTATTATCGGTTGGGTTATAACGGGAATTGGAATGATTGCTCTTGGATTATCATTTCAAAATTTAACTGTAAAAAGACCAGATTTAGATGGTGGTATTTTTAGTTATGCAAAAGCAGGATTTGGTAATTTTATGGGGTTTAATAGTGCGTGGGGATATTGGCTATCTGCTTGGCTTGGGAATGTAGCTTACGGTACATTGCTATTTTCTTCATTAGGCTATTTCTTCCCAGTTTTTGAAGGTGGACAAAATATAGCATCGATTATTGGAGCAAGCATATTACTGTGGTGTGTTCACATGTTAATTTTACGCGGTGTACAATCAGCTGCACTTGTAAATTTAGTAACTACAATTGCAAAGTTAGTACCTGTATTTGTATTTATTGTTGTAGGAATTTTCGCCTTTCATATTGATATTTTCTTAGATGGATTTTGGGGACAAGCTGGTTCCTTTTCTTGGGGAGCGGTAGGTAGTCAAGTTAAGAGCACAATGCTTGTAACTCTTTGGGTATTTATTGGTGTAGAGGGAGCTGTTGTTCTATCAAGTCGTGCAAAAAATAGAAGTGATATTGGGAAAGCAACTGTCATTGGATTAATCGGCACACTCATCATTTATATCCTGCTTACATTATTATCTCTTGGTCTTATGCAACAAGCTGATGTTGCTAATTTGAAAAGCCCAGCTATGGCGTATTTATTTGAAAGCGTTGTTGGAAAATGGGGCGCTATTTTTATTAACTTAGGTTTAGTCATTTCTGTATTAGGTGCTTGGTTAGGATGGACGCTACTCGCATCTGAAATTCCATATTTAGCTGCTAAAGACGGAGTATTTCCAAAGTGGTTTGCGAAAGAAAATAAGAACAAAGCTCCTGTAAATTCATTATGGATAACAAATGGTTTAATTCAAGTTTTCTTATTAACATTTGTTGTTTCAGATCAAGCATATCATTTTGCATTTTCTCTCGCTTCCTCTGCAATTTTAATTCCGTATGCTTTTTCAGCATTCTATCAATTTAAGCACAGTTTACAATCTGAAGACAAGGATCGAACAAAAAATATAATCATTGGTTTGGTAGCAAGTATCTATGGAATTTGGTTAGTTTATGCAGCTGGTTTAGACTACTTATTACTAACAATGACATTATATGCACCAGGTATTTTCATCTTTTACAATGTTCAAAAGCAAACGAATCCAAAACAAATATTTACACGTGTGGAACTGGCATCTTCTGTAGCTATTGGTGCCTTAGCATTTTTTGCGATTTACGGATTAATTACAGGGAGTATCACTTTATAAAATTTTGTGAAAATGAAATCAATTGGAGGGTTGAAATATGAAACGAAGAAAGATCGTAGTTGCACTAGGGGGAAATGCTATACAATCTGGAAAAGCCACTGCCGAGGCGCAGCAAGAAGCATTAGAAAGAACAGCAGAACAACTTGTTAAAATTATGGAAAATAACGTTGATATTGTTATTGCACATGGAAATGGCCCGCAAGTAGGTAATATTTTATTGCAACAAAAAGCAGCAGATACGGAAAAAACACCGGCAATGCCGTTAGATACTTGTGGTGCAATGAGCCAAGGGATGATCGGATATTGGATGGAAAATGCAATTGAGAAGGCTTTGAAAAAGCGTAAAATAAAAAAAGAAGTAGCCACGGTTATAACACGTGTTGTCGTGGATGAAAAGGATGAGGCATTCCAAAATCCAACAAAACCAATTGGTCCTTTCTATACAGAAGAAGAAGCAAGAAAGTTAATGGAAGAAACAAAAGCTGTATTTAAAGAGGATGCAGGAAGAGGATGGAGACGCGTTGTGCCATCACCAAAGCCTGTGAGTATTCATGAACATAAAATAATCAATTCATTAGTGGAAGATGGAAATATAGTAATTGCTGTTGGAGGTGGTGGAATCCCGGTTATTGACTCTGAGGAAGGTTTAAAAGGTACTGAAGCTGTCATTGATAAGGATTTCGCAGCTCAAAAGTTAGCGGAATTAGTAAATGCTGATACGCTTGTTATTTTAACTGCAGTTGATTATGTTTATGTGAATTTTAATCAACCTAATCAAAAGAGATTAGAGGCTGTTACAGTTAATGAATTAGAAGGGTATATACAGGAGAATCAATTTGCAGCAGGGAGCATGCTTCCAAAAATTGAAGCTGCTATTAGTTTTGCAAATGCAGATTCAAAACGAAAAACAATTATTACTTCTTTAGAGAAGGTATATGAAGCATTAGAAGAAAAAGCAGGTACTATTATTTCTAAGCAGGAAGTATGGGTTTGTGTATAAACATAGCTCTTCTATTACTAGTAATTTCAAAAAGAATGAGGTTAGTAACTTCATTCTTTTTGTTTGTTAATTTTTAGGAAAAATGTTCATAAAGTATTCATGATAAGCAAAAGCTGTGTAGGTTAAGTGTGATAAAATAAAAATGAATACGCTTTCTCGATGTTTCACTCCGATATATAGCAAGAGAGAAGGAATTTTATGGACAGACGGAACGTAGTTAAAGACTTGAAGCAGTTTGAATTATTTTCTCATGTAACAGATACAAAATTAAAAAGCCTATCAGAGTTTGTTTATTGGCGAACTTATAAGAAAGGTCAGTTTTTATTTTTAGAAGGTGATTCAAGAGAAAGAATTTATTTTGTGCTAGATGGTTTTGTAAAGTTAGAGCGAGTAAATCAAAACGGGAATTTATTATATGAAGACTATGTAAAGCGACTTTCTATTTTTCCTTATGGTGGTATGTTTACAGACAATGCATATAATTATACAGCGGAAGCAATGACAGATGTGGATGCTTACTATATTCCTACAGTGATTTTTGAAGATATGGTAAAAGCAAGTCGGACACAGCTAATGTACGTTGTTCAGCAGTTATCCTCTATATTAAAAATTAACGAAAATCGGGTGCAAAATATTACAATCCCAAATGCACAAGATCGTGTTATCCAGACATTAAATTATTTAATGAATGATTTAGGAGAACAAGATGGTAAGGAAATTGTAATCGCATGTCCACTTACAACAATTGAAATTTCAAAGATATCTGGAACATCTCGAGAGACTGTTAGCGGTGTATTAAAACAATTAAAAAATGATAGTATTGTTACGGTTCTAGGTAAAAAAATTACCATACATGATCCAACGTACTTTGAGGAAATTTCGATGTGAAAACTTCATATTGTATATTAATAAAGTTCTTTATATATTTATAAGGAACTTTTTTATGTTATTCCCTATAAAAAGATTGTATATTCCGATAATTTTAGCTAAAATCGATAATAAAAAACAAAGGAGAAGGGAGAAAGAATGATTCGGATTGAATATGATCGATTAGTAGCCATTTTTTACAGTGTCGGAGTATTACTATTAATAAAAATGCCAAATGATAATGAATTAATTGGAGAAAAATTATTTCACGCATACGGGATTCCAGTAGATACATATATTTATATGGGGTATAAGATTTCGAATATCTGGATTTGTTCTTTTGCATTACAAGCAATTTCTTTTCTATTTCTTATAAAGTGGTTAGAAAAGAAGGATTCTAATTGGTTAAAAAAGCTAAATAACATAAAAGTAGTGTGTATGAGTGTCTTGATTATCATAATGCCGTTTACTTTAAATGAAATACTTCAAACTCTTGATAAAACATGGCATTACACAGGGAAAAAAGGACTAGAGGCAATTGAATACAAAAAAGAGGATAGCCAATGTACGATGGAGAAAAAGGGAGATAATTTTGAACAAAATTGCGTCGTCACTTTAAAAAATTATCGCAATCATTCACAAGCATTACAACTTGTTTTATATCAAGATGCAAATCAAAAATTAAAGAGTTATCAGGTACCAACACCTTTTTACTTACAGCGACATGAAACAAAGCAATTTGAGTTTCAAGTTCCAGTTGTTTATGATGACATCGTAGTGAAAAATAAAGCACCAAATATTAAATTGCGGTCATTAAAATGAAAATCATAAGACAGATAATTAGTTTATGAAAATGAGGTTTGTTATTAAGAGAAAGAATTAGAAATGAAAAAGAAAAATAAACTTTAGTCATCCAAAATGTTGCGAATAATCGGGCATAAATTGGATGATTTTTTATTTGTAATTAAGACCCACATATCAAAATTTAGGGAACCAACTGTCCGTAAAAGCCCGATTGGTGAGGGCTAATAATCAGTGGGGGATGAAGAATCCCCACTGATTAAAGTTTCACTTTATTAATGATAAAGGGGAGTGAGAAATTCCCACCAAGTATGTACACCATAAAAAATATGTAAGGTTAATGAAATGAGGTATTGTTTCTTAAAGAAAAGTAGATATTTAGTAATAAGATGAAAATTCTCATTGCAAACTCTCCATATTTTGTTATGATAGTGTTACGAAAACGTTTGCATAAATTTTCAAATAGATGCAAAAGGAGAGAATTATTATGAATAAAACATGGTGGAAAGAAGCTGTCGCTTATCAAATTTATCCGCGTAGCTTTATGGATTCCAACGGTGATGGTATTGGGGATTTACAAGGTATTATTGCAAAGCTTGATTATTTAAAGGATTTAGGAATAGATGTAATTTGGATTTGTCCAATGTATAAATCGCCGAATGATGATAATGGCTATGATATTAGTGATTATCAAGACATTATGGATGAGTTTGGTACGATGGCTGATTTTGATGAATTACTAGATGAAGTGCATAAACGTGGTATGAAGCTCATTATTGATTTAGTTATTAATCACACGAGTGATGAACATCCTTGGTTTATTGAATCGCGTTCGTCTAAAGATAATCCAAAACGTGATTGGTATATTTGGCGCGATGGTAAGGATGGAGAAGAACCAAATAATTGGGAAAGTATTTTTAGCGGTTCTGCTTGGGAATATGATGAAGTAACAGATCAATATTTCTTACACATATTCTCACGTAAACAACCAGATTTAAACTGGGAGAATGCACAGGTCCGTGAAGTTTTATATGATACTGTAAACTGGTGGCTAGATAAAGGAATTGATGGTTTCCGTGTAGATGCAATCAGTCATATCAAAAAAGAAGAAGGCCTAAAAGACATGGCAAATCCGAAAGGGTTAAAGTATGTGCCTTCTTTTGATAAACATATGAATGTAAATGGAATTCAGCCACTTTTAGAAGAGTTGAAGGAGAATACATTTTCAAAATACGATATTATGACTGTTGGGGAAGCCAATGGTGTCAAAGTTGAAGATGCTGATCTTTGGGTTGGAGAAGAAAACGGTAAATTTAATATGGTATTTCAGTTTGAGCATTTAAGTTTATGGGATGCAGAAAAGAAAAAGGAACTTGATGTTGTGGAACTGAAAAAGGTGTTAACGAAGTGGCAAAAAGGTTTAGAAAATAAGGGATGGAATGCGTTGTATATTGAAAATCATGATAAACCACGGATTGTTTCTACGTGGGGAGATGATAAACAGTATTGGCGTGAAAGTGCAACAGCTTTAGGAGCAATGTACTTCTTTATGCACGGAACACCGTTTATTTATCAAGGACAAGAAATTGGTATGACAAATGTTCAATTCCCAAATATTGAAGATTATGATGACGTAGCAATTAAGAATTTATATCGCGAGAAAATTGAAGAAGGCGTATCACATCAAGAGATGATGGAAATTATTTGGGCATCTTGTCGTGATAATTCACGTACACCAATGCAATGGAATGATGAAGAAAACGCTGGTTTTACAACAGGGAAACCGTGGTTTGGAATGAACCCAAATTATAAAGAAATTAATGTTCAAAAGCAGCAAGTAGAGGCTAGTTCTATTTTTAATTTCTATAAAAAGATGATTGCACTTAAAAAAGAGCATGATGTATTTAATTATGGCACATATGATTTGATTTTAGAGAATGATCCGCAGATTTATGCGTATACGCGTACGTTGAATGATGAAAAAGTTGTTGTGATTAGTAATATATCTAAAGAAAATGCTGTGTATAATGAGGATACATTCTCTTTAGAACGCAAACGTTTGCTTTTAAATAACTATGAAGTAGTGGAACATAATAAATGTACTACAATTACTTTAAAGCCTTATGAAACAAGGGTTTATCGTATTTATTGATAAAAAAAGATGCTCTCGTAGCATCTTTTTTTATGAAAAATAATAAATTTATATTGCAATGTGAAAACGCTTTTATTAAAATAGATTTATGAAAACGTTTGCGTTAAAAAGGTATCGTTTTCGTAGGCAAAAAGAAATTATTATCTATATTAGTAGGGATTTTATAAATAAAGAGGAGGAAAAAACAGATGAAAATTACGTCTTTTGATTTTTGGCAGAAGTTCGGGAAAGCATTGCTAGTTGTTGTAGCTGTTATGCCAGCTGCTGGCTTAATGATTTCCATCGGTAAGCTAATTGGTATGTCTGCTGGGGATGTAAATGCAGTACATACAATTGCTAGAGTAATGGAAGACATCGGTTGGGCAATTATTACAAACTTACATATTTTATTTGCTGTAGCGATTGGGGGATCTTGGGCGAAAGATCGGGCAGGTGGTGCATTCGCAGCGCTGTTAGCATTCGTCTTAACGAACCGAATTACAGGAGCTATATTTGGTGTTAACGCTGAAATGTTAACGGATTCAAAAGCGAAAGTTTCCTCATTATTAGCAGGTGATTTAATTGTTAAAGATTATTTCACTTCAGTACTTGGTGCACCAGCATTGAACATGGGAGTTTTCGTAGGGATTATTACAGGGTTCTTAGGAGCTACCTTATATAACAAATACTATAATTATAATAAATTACCACAAGCATTAGCGTTCTTTAACGGAAAACGATTTGTACCATTTGTTGTAATTGTATGGTCTACAGTTACTGCGATTGCTTTATCACTTTTATGGCCATTTATCCAAAGCGGATTAAATGAGTTTGGTCGCTGGATCGCAGCATCAAAAGATAGTGCACCAATTGTTGCACCATTTGTATACGGAACATTAGAGCGTTTACTATTACCGTTCGGATTACATCATATGTTAACGATTCCGATGAACTATACGGAGCTTGGTGGAACATATACGATGTTAACTGGAGCAAAAGTTGGTCAGGTTGTTGCGGGACAAGATCCATTATGGCTTGCATGGATTACTGATTTAAATAACTTGTTAGCAAAAGGGGATACCAAAGCATATAACGATTTATTAAATAATGTTGTGCCAGCTCGTTTCAAAGTTGGGCAAGTTATTGGTTCAACTGCATCATTAATTGGTATTGCATTTGCGATGTTCCGTAATGTCGATAAAGATAAACGTGCAAAATATAAACCAATGTTCTTATCTGCAGCATTAGCAGTATTTTTAACAGGTGTAACGGAACCAATTGAATTTATGTTCATGTTCATTGCACCAGTATTATATATTGTATATGCAATTATAACAGGACTTGCATTTGCGTTGGCGGATCTTATTCACTTACGTGTCCATGCTTTTGGTTTTATTGAGTTAATTACACGTACACCAATGATGATTAATGCAGGATTAACAAGAGACTTAATTAACTTTGTTGTTGTGTCAGCGGTATTCTTCGGTTTAAACTTTACAGTATTTAATTTCTTAATTAAAAAATTCAATTTACCAACGCCAGGACGTGCGGGTAACTATATTGATAATGAAGATGAATCTTCAGAAGGAACAGCAAATGTAAAAGATGGTTCTTTAGCAATGAAGGTTATTGATTTGTTAGGTGGAAAAGATAATATTGCGGATGTAGATGCTTGTATGACACGTTTACGTGTAACAGTGAAAAATTTAGAAGCTGTTGCACCAGAAGCACAGTGGAAGCAAAACGGTGCTTTAGGTCTCATTGTAAAAGACAAAGGTGTTCAAGCGGTATACGGTCCGAAAGCTGATGTGTTGAAATCAGACATTCAAGATATGTTAGGTGCATAATAAATGAAGTTACTCACTTTAAACTGTCATTCTTGGCAAGAAGAGAATCAAATAGAAAAAATAAGACATCTTGCTAAAACGATTCAAGAGGAAGATTACGATGTTATTGCCTTGCAAGAAGTTAGTCAGTCTATAAAAGCTCAAAATGTATGCGATAACAAGAAAAAGGATAACTTTGGCCTTGTATTACTTGCAGAGCTTGAGAAGCTAGGTTTAGGAAATTACAACATTGTTTGGGATTACTCGCATATTGGTTATGACATATATGAAGAAGGTTCAGCTATCATAACGAAACATTCTATTGTGAAACAAGATTCTTTCTTTGTATCAGAAAGTAAGGATATCTCTTATTGGAAAGCGCGTAAAATTGTTAGCGTAACAATCTCTTATAAAGGTAAAAATATAACCTTTTATTCTTGTCATCTTGGTTGGTGGAATGATGAAGAAGAATCGTTTCAACGACAAGTCGATTGTTTAATAAAGCATATGAATGAAAACGAACTTTCAATTTTAATGGGCGATTTTAATAATAATGCCCGTTTACAAGGAGAAGGATACGATTATCTCATGCAAAAAGGGCTTTATGACACATATGAGCTAGCTTTGGAAAAAGATGAAGGAACAACTGTACAAGGAAAAATTGCTGGTTGGGATGAAAATAAGCAAAATTTACGAATTGATCTTATTTTAAGTAACAAACCAAAAACAGTTATTTCTTCAAAAGTCATTTTCAATGGTATAAATCGAAATATTATTTCAGATCATTTCGGAGTAGAAGTTCAATTGGATATATAATAATAGAAGAAATCCTCATAGCAATGTAAGCGCTATGAGGATTTTTTTTTTGTGAATACAAGTATTTCCAAGATAAAATACTTGTATTTTTTATGACATTTCCTATATATTTGTTATTACTGAATGTAAAACCGATTTGGTCATTTTGTATGAATATTTTATCGACTTCGTTATATAATGAAGTAAGTAAAAGATTTTGGGAAAATAGTACATTTTCGTTTAATCCACGATGAGGAAAATGATATAATTGCAAAATGCCTGCATCATTTTCTAAAGAAGGAAAAATATATAATTAGGTGATAGCTTATATGAAACAGATATGGCGTATTTATACGACAGACTTACGGAACGTAGCCAAACATTGGGCTGCGATTGTAATTGTATTAGGACTTATGATTTTGCCATCGTTATATGCATGGTTTAACATTAAAGCTTCCTGGGATCCATATGGGAACACGAAAGATGTTCCAATTGCAGTTTCTAACCAAGATGCTGGATCAAATTTACGAGGAAAAGATATTAACATCGGGAATGAAATTATAGATTCGCTCAAAAAGAATAAAAATATGGGATGGAAATTCGTTGATGAAAAGCAAGCAATTTATGGAGTAGAACACGGGGATTATTATGCAAGTATTACGATCCCGAAAGATTTCTCTGAAAAAATTGCAACGGTAATTAGCGATAACCCGCAAAAGCCAGAACTTGATTATTTTGTGAATGAGAAGGTCAATGCCATTGCACCGAAAATTACAGCAAAAGGTGCATCAGGTATAACAGAAGAAATTAGTAAAAACTTTGTTAAAACAGCAAACGGTGAGATTTTTCAAATCTTTAATGATCTTGGAATCGATTTAGAAACAAACTTACCAAGTATCGAAAAAGTAAAAGATCTTGTATTCAAGTTAGAAGCACAGTTCCCGGAAATGTATACACTTGTGAATACAGCGTTAGATGATGCGACTAGAGCGCAAGATCTTGTGAAAGTTGCACAAGAAGATTTACCGGTTGTGGAAAGTGTGATTAACGATGGGCAGGAAACGCTGGGGAACTTAGATAAGTTCTTTGCAAACAATGACCAAAGGTTAAAAGACGCTCCTGGAGCGATACGAAACGACTTAACTGTGGTGAAAGATGGCATGGATAAGGCAACAGCTGTTACTAATTTTTTAATGCATCCAGGTATTGATTTGAATCTTCCTGATATATCTAAGATACCTCCACTTCCTGAGTTTCCATCACTTTCTGGACTTCCACAGTTTAATGATGAAGGATATAAAAATATTGCCAGAAATATTAATCAAACGGTAAACAATGTGTTGAGTTCAGCACGTACGGGAACTGCATATGCACAAGGCGTTATGAATGGCTTGCAAAATGGAAAGTTTGATCCAGCGAGAGCGAAGCAAGAACTCAATCAGGCTTCCGATAATCTGCAAGGCCATACTGACGGTGTTTCTTATCTTATTGATATGTTGACTAAGCTTAAAGAAGCGGAACCAAATAAGGGAGAAGCGTTTTTCCAAAAGGGGATAGATCATTTAACTAATTTAAAAAATGGTATGGAGAATGCAAACAATGGTATTAAAGATCTTGTAAATATTATTGGTACAGGTCAAGAAGTAAAACAAGATGTGAGAGATGCTGTTAATCAAAAATTAAATGCAGTGAATGGCTTAATTGATCAAGCTGAAAAAGATTATAATGAAACTTTTGTAGCAGATTACAAAAAAGCAGTTCAGTTTAAAGAACAAACAGAAAACAAGATAAATGAGGATTATGAGAAAGCAAAGACTGAATATAATAAAGTAAGAGATGGTATTGAGAATGCTAAATCTGATGCTCAAAAAGCAATGGAAGACCTGCAAAATAAAGGTGTAAATGGCTTGGATTCAACGAAAGTAGCTTTAAACAGCTTAAATGGCCAATTCCAAGCAGGTATTAGTATGATTGATGATATGATTCCTGTACTAGAAAGTGCGAATAAGGTTTTAGCTGATGTAAATAGTGATAAAAACCTTGATAATGGGATTGCAAAATTAAATAAAGCAAAAGACGCTCTTCAAAAGGGTGCCGATGCAACCAATAAAGGAATCACACTTATTAACAATGGGCAACAACCTACAAAAGATGTAATTGAAAGCATTAATGAAGCATCGAAAAATGGTTCAGCACAATTGGGAGACTTCTTAGCAAGCTACGATTCAGAAATCGTTCCGAACTTCAATGCAGCAATTGCTCGTACAAAAGAGATGTCTAAAAATACATCTAAGATCTTAAACGACGCAGATAAAAAGCTTCCAGATGTAAAAAAACTGCTAGAAGATTCATCTAAAGGCCTAGTAGAAGGCACAAAGAAAGTGGAAGATATTAAAGCAGAAATGCCAGCTGCTGAGAAAAAGATTAAAGAATTAGCAGATAAAATTCGTAAATTTGAATCGGAAGAAGATATAAAAGATGTCATCAAGTTATTGAAAAATGATGTTGAACAGCAAAGTGATTACTTTGCAAATCCAGTAAATTTAAAAGAAAATAAATTATTTGCGATGCCAAACTACGGTTCGGGGATGTCACCATTCTATACAGTGCTTGCATTATGGGTAGGGGCACTTTTAATGGTTTCATTATTAACAGTAGAAGTACATGAGCCAGAGGCAAATTATAAGAGTCATGAGATTTACTTCGGACGCTTTTTAACATTCTTAACGATAGGTCTTGCACAGGCGTTTATCGTATCGATGGGAGATATTTTCTTACTTGGTACGTATGTAGTTGATAAGTTTTGGTTTGTTCTATTCAGCTTATTCATTGGTGGAGTCTTTGTTTGTATCGTGTATTCACTCGTTTCTGTTTTCGGAAACATTGGGAAATCGATGGCAATCATTTTACTCGTACTACAAGTAGCTGGATCAGGCGGAACATTCCCAATTCAAATGCTTCCAAAATTCTTCCAATTGATATATCCGTTCTTACCGTTCACATATGCAATTAGCGTGATTCGTGAAACAGTGGGCGGAATGCTTTGGGATATTGTGATAAGAGATCTTCTCGTGTTAAGTGTCTTTGTGGTAATCATGCTTGTACTTGCATTGGTACTGAAAACACCGATTAACAAGTCGAGTGAGAAATTTGTTGAGAATGCAAAAGGAAGTAAAATTATTCATTAAAAAAAGTTCCTACCGAGAGCGGTAGGAACTTTTTTTATTCAAATTTTAACTTTTTTAATGCTTCTGCTAGTGCGTTATTTAATGGCTCTTCTTCTTCTTTTTGTTGCTGCTTCATATATTTTTGAACGTAGCGTTTATCTGCTTTATTTCCTGATTCTTTCTTGCGGCGCTCTTGGAATGTAGAAAGCTTCTCGCGATATCCACATTTACATGCGAAGATTTGCCCATCTCCTTCACCGCGAAGTTCTAGTTTTTTCTTACATTGAGGGCATCTTGCATTTGTCGTACGGGATACATTTTTACGATGACCACATTCGCGGTCTTGGCATACAAGCATTTTACCTTTTTTGCCGTTTACTTCAAGCATCGGTTTGCCACAGTCTGGACAAGTTTTTGTTGAAATGTTTTCATGCTTATACTTTTTATCGTTTGATTTAATTTCAGCAACGATTTCTTTTGTATAGTTTTTCATCTCGGAAATGAAAATTTCTTTTTTTAATTTACCTTTTGCGATAGCTTCAAGTTTTTGTTCCCATTCAGCAGTTAGTGTAGGAGATTTTAGTTCTTCCGGTACTAAATCAAGTAACTGACGACCTTTTGATGTAATGTGAATATCTTTACCACGTTTTTCAATCAAGAATGAATTAAATAGTTTGTCAATAATGTCAGCTCGTGTAGCCACAGTACCTAATCCACCAGTTGATTTTAACGTATCAGCAAGTTGTTTATTTTGCGTATCCATGTATTTTGTAGGGTTTTCCATTGCTGAAAGTAACGTTGCTTCATTAAAGCGTGCAGGTGGTTTTGTTTGACCTGATGTTTGAGCAATTAGTTTTACGCTTAATGTATCGCCTTTTTCAATGCGAGGTAAAATTTGCTCTTTTAAATCTTCAACTGCATCGTCATCTTCAAAGCGGTTTTCATATACTTCTTTCCAACCAGAATGTAAAATCGTTTTGCCACGTGCAACAAACGTTTCATCACCAATTTTCGTGCGTAATGTTAGTTGTTCATATTCAAAGGCTGGGAATAAGACTGCTAAGAAACGTTTTACCACTAAATCATAAATTTTGCGTTCTTTATCTGTGAAAGCTGAGAAATTCACATAGCTTTCCGTTGGGATGATTGCGTGATGATCGCTTACTTTACTATCATCAACAAATGCTTTAGTGGATTTTATAGGCTTATTTAAAATTTTATGAGCTAAAGGACGATATTCTCCTACTCCACACGCTTTTAGACGCTCTGGAAGTGTTCCGACGATATCAGATGAAATATAGCGCGAATCTGTACGAGGGTAAGTGAGTACTTTATGTTGCTCATACAATTTTTGCATAATATTTAACGTTTCTTTTGCAGAATAACCAAAGATTTTATTTGCATCACGTTGTAGCTCTGTTAAGTCATAAAGACCAGGAGCAAATGATTTTTTCACCTTTTTATCGATTTCTACCACAGTTGCATTTTGTTTATCCAGTTTTGTCACAATGGTATCGATTTTTGCTTTATCAAAACTGCGACCATTCCCTCTAGCGTCTTGCCAAGTCAATTTTAACTTTTCTGTTGTTTGAGCTTCAATGCCGTAGTATGTTTGTGCTTTGAAGTTTTTAATTTCGTCCTCACGACCTGCAATGATAGCCACAGTAGGTGTTTGTACACGACCACAGTTTAGTTGAGCATTAAATCGAGTAGTTAATGCACGTGTTGCATTAAGCCCGATATACCAGTCAGCCTCCGAACGTGCGACAGCTGAAGCGTATAAATTTTCATATGCTTTACCTGGCTTTAAGTTTGCGAAGCCATCTTTGATTGCTTTATCGGTAACAGATGAGATCCATAGGCGTTTAATAGGTTTATTAATTCTAACTTTATCAATAATCCAACGCGCGACTAATTCTCCCTCTCTTCCAGCGTCTGTAGCCACTATTATTTCAGTAACATCTTTTCTAATCAGTTGACTTTTAACGGCATTAAACTGTTTGCCAGTTTGCTTAATCACTGTCAATTTCAAACGTTCAGGTAGCATTGGTAAATCTTCTAGATTCCACTTTTTATATTTTATATCATAGCTTTCTGGGTCTGCTAATGTAACAAGATGCCCTAAAGCCCAAGTAACGATATATTTATTACCTTCAAGATAACCATTTCCTTTTTTATCACACTTCAATACACGTGCAATATCACGTGCAACAGAAGGTTTCTCAGCAATTACAACACTTTTTGCCATATTTAAAACATCCTTTCAAGTTTCCGTAAGTTAAATATAGCATAGATCCTTTGCGGATTCAGTTATGCCGAAGATTCTAACCTTTTGTTATTAATTAAATACTCTATATCTTTGACTAGTTAAGAGGGGGAAATTTTAGTATTTCGGATATAACAAAATAGTAGGATATCTTTGTCCTTTTTTAAAAGGACAAACCATTATTTCACAAGGCGAAAAAGTATCAAAACGCGATGTTGCGAAGTATATGAAACAATAAAATCAAGATGATGAGCCGCGTAATCCTGCGTTAGCGGAAGCTTTGGCAAAATTGAAATTTGGTTCAAAAGAAAAAAGGGAACTGCTCTCATTTTCTCACTTTGTTTGAACTTGGCATGGGGCTAAAAAAGGACCTGACCGCTTCTATGCATGGCCGGATGCTCTCTCCCACCTAAAAAAGGGTTTTTATCGTTTTTTCAATTTGTACTTATATATTAAGATGACAAAAACGTGTAACTTGTTATTTTAAGAGAATAAGAGTAGACTCTGAATTAGATGAATAAGAAAACACATGGGAGTTTGCGGATGCAGACTGAGAGTACGACTAATCTGTCGTTGACCATTAGAACCTGTTGGATAATGCCAGCGTAGGGAGAGTGTAACAGCACATGTTCAGGCACTTTGCATACGCGAAGTGTCTTTTTGTGTATCTCCCATTATAAAGTTAGGAGATGAAAAGAATGAATATAAAAGAAATCGCAAAAGTAGTGGAGACAGTGAGAGCGGCTAATCCTCTTGTGCATAATATTACAAATGTCGTTGTAACAAACTTTACGGCCAATGGTTTACTTGCATTAGGAGCTTCACCAGTTATGGCATATGCAAAAGAAGAAGTGGCAGAAATGGCTAGCATTGCCGGAGCACTTGTTTTAAATATGGGTACACTTCGTCCTGAAGAAGTAGAAGCGATGTTAATTGCCGGGAAGTCTGCGAATGCACATCATGTACCTGTGTTATTTGATCCAGTTGGTGCAGGGGCAACGTCTTATCGAGCAGAAGTTGCAAGACATATTCCGAGTGAAGTGAAATTAGCGATGATTCGCGGGAATGCAGCGGAAATTGCTAATGTTATCAATGAAAAGTGGGAGATTAAAGGTGTCAATGCTGGGGCTGGAAACGGTGATGTTGTAGGAATTGCGAAACAAGCAGCAGATGAACTAGATACAATTGCGGTGATTACTGGAAAAGAAGACGTTGTAACAGATGGTGAGCGAACAATCATTATTCGCAATGGACATCCAATTTTAACGAAAGTGACAGGTACAGGTTGTCTATTAACTTCTGTAATGGGGGCATTTGCAGCGGTTGAAAAAGATTATGTCAAAGCGGCAGTTGCTGCATTAACGTTTTATGGTGTAGCAGCGGAAATAGCTGCAAGTAAAACAGTAGAGCAAGGACCAGGAAGTTTCCAAATTGAATTTTTAAATCAGTTAGCAAACACTACTGCAAATGAGATTGTACAATATGGAAATATCCAAGAGGTGCAATAAGAAGGGGTAAAAGAAATGGCAAGTATTGATCAACAACAAATGTCCAAGTTATTGCAAGTGTATTTTATTATGGGAAGTAATAACTGTGAAAGAGATCCATTACAAGTAATGAAAGAAGCGTTAGATGGCGGAGTAACGCTTTTCCAATTTCGTGAAAAAGGTGAAGGAGCTTTAGCTGGGGAAGAACGAGTGCGTTTTGCTAAGCGGCTACAAATGCTTTGTAAAGAATATGATGTACCTTTTATCGTGAATGATGATGTAGAATTAGCAATTGAATTGGGTGCAGACGGTGTTCATGTTGGACAAGATGACGAAGGAATTACATCCGTTCGTGAAAAAATGGGAGATAAAATTGTCGGGGTATCTGCTCATACGATAGAGGAAGCTCGTTTTGCAATTGCAAATGGGGCGGATTATTTAGGAGTAGGACCTATTTTTCCGACGAGTACGAAGAAAGATACAAAAGCGGTGCAAGGAACGAAAGGGTTGCGTTATTTTAGAGAAGAGGGAATTACAATCCCGATTGTTGGTATTGGAGGAATTACACTTAAAAATGCTGCTTCTGTTATAGAGGCAGGGGCTGATGGAGTTTCTGTTATTTCTGCAATTAGTTTAGCAGATTCGCCTTATGAAAGTACGTCTTTACTGACAGGTATTTTTAATGATAAATAGTGAAAATCGTTGATATATGGGAAGAACCATTTCTAATGTGAAGAAATGGTTTTTTTGTCGTATAAAACAAAGTGTGCGGCTCAAACTAATATGTATGAACATATATCGTTTCGGAGGTACAATATGATTTCATTACAGGATATTATAGCTGCTCATGAGAAGATGAAAGGCATTGTCCATATGACACCACTAGATTATTCAAGTACATTTAGTGAACTATCGCATAATGAAGTATATTTGAAACTCGAAAATTTACAAAAGACGGGTTCTTTTAAAGTACGTGGTTCTTATAATAAGATGGTTTCTCTTGATAAAGGTGAATTAGAAAATGGGGTTGTTGCAGCGTCTGCTGGAAATCATGCACAAGGTGTCGCCTATTCTAGTAATATGCTCGATATTCCCTGTACGATTGTGATGCCAAAAGGTGCACCGCTTAGTAAAGTGCTTGCGACTAAGCGATATGGTGCACATGTAGAGTTGCAAGGTGATGTATTTGATGATGCATTAGCGTATGCGCTAGATTTGAAAGAACAAACAGGAGCAAAGTTTGTACATCCATTTGATGATGAGGCTGTAATCTCTGGTCAAGGGACGGTAGGTTTAGAAATATTGCAGCAGCTTGATGACGTCGAAGCAGTTATTTGTCCTGTTGGTGGTGGCGGCTTAATTGCAGGTGTTGCGATGGCGATTAAAGAACAAAAACCGTCGGTGAAAATATATGGTGTACAAGCGCTTGCTTGTCCGGGGATGAAGCAATCCTTAGAGGGAAAGAAAGTTATTACTGTGGAATCTTCACCAACTATGGCAGATGGAATTGCAGTGAAAAGACCGGGAGAACTTACATTTCAGCTTGTAGAGCGATATGTAGATGATATTTTTTGTGTGGATGAAATGGAAATTGCACGAACGATGCTAATGCTACTTGAACGCAATAAATTATTAGTAGAGGGGTCCGGTGCTAGTTCATTAGCGGCGCTACTATATCAAAAAATTCCTGTGAAAGAGAAAAAAGTTGTGTCGATTTTAAGTGGTGGAAATGTTGATGTTAACTTCATTACTCGTATTATTGAACATGGGATGGTTGAAGCCGGCCGCTTTGTTCATATTGCAACAATGATTAAAGATAAACCAGGACATTTGCAACATTTACTCGAAATTGTAACAAGTTTTGAAGCAAATGTATTACATATTCATTTAGAGCGGATTGGAACAAAAGTGTTTCCTGGGTATGCGCAGCTCCATTTATCATTAGAAACGAAAGATAAAAACCATATTGAAGAAGTGCTAAGTGGGATAGAGAAAAAAGGATATAATGTAGAAGTTATTGAATAAAGAATTTAAACAAACGTTTGATTAAATAAAAAGCACAAACTTTATTTAGAAAAAGTTTGTGCTTTTTGTTCGTTAAAACATAATTGAAATTAAGAGCATCCCAATTCCAATGGAAGCAAATGTTGCGACCAGACCAGGAATCATAAAGCTATGATTTAATACATATTTACCAATACGTGTTGTTCCTGTACGGTCAAAGTTGATCGCAGCAACAATTGTTCCGTAGTTCGGAATGAAGAAATATCCGTTTACTGCAGGGAACATCGCAATAAGAAGTGCTGGTGAAATACCAAGTGATAATCCGAGTGGCACTAACGCACGTACTGTTGCTGCCTGGCTATACAGTAAAATAGATAGAATAAATAATGCAATAGCGAATAACCATGGTGCGCTTGTTACTAAGTGTTGAATCGATCCTTGAATCGTACTTAAGTTTCCGTTAAAGAATGTGTCTCCCATCCAAGCGATACCGAAGATTGCAACAACGGCTGTAGCACCGGCTTTGAAGACATTTCCAGATACAATGCTTTCTACATTTGGTTTACAGAAGATAATAATAAGAGCAGCAATTGTAAGCATGACCATTTCAATTGTATTTGGCATTGAAAGACGAACTAATTTTCCATCTATCATCCATCCTGGACGAAGTGTTTCGAATGAACCAAGAAGAACAACAAAAATAGTTGCAAATAAGAAGAGAACAACAGATAACTTGGCACCTTTTGCACCGATAAATTCTTTCTTTTCTTCAAGTTTAGGAATCATGCCTTCTTTCAATCGTTTTAAGTATTCAGGGTCTTCATTTAACTCTTTACCCATTTTGCTCGCAACGAAAGCTGCTAACATACAAGCGATAAAAGTAGAAGGAATACTTACTTTTAAAATATCTAACAATGTAATTTTATAATCAGCTAGCATTGCTAACAGGGCCACAGTTGCAGCAGAGATTGGACTTGCTGTAATTGCTTGTTGCGAAGCGATTACGGCAATTGACATCGGGCGTTCAGGTCTAATTCCTGATTCACGTGATACCTCTGCAATAACGGGAAGTACGGAATAGGCAACATGTCCAGTTCCAGCGCACAATGTAAATAAATATGTCACAATAGGTGCGAAAAATGTAATGCGCTTCGGGTTTTTACGAAGTGCTTTTTCTGCAAGATGAACAAGGTAATCCATTCCACCTGCAGCTTGTAAGGCACCTGCAGCTGTAATGACTGCTAAAATCATCAGCATAACGTCAATAGGAGGAGCTGTAGGTTGTAAATGGAATATGAATACGAGGATTGCCATACCAACTCCACCCATTACCCCTAGTCCAACTCCACCAAGGCGTGCGCCGATAAAAATGCAGAGTAATAAGGTAATAAATTGTAGCCAAAACATGATAAACTACCTCCAAAATCCATATGGTAAGATATTTTTGAATAATTTAATTTGAATGCCGATTATTAAATTAAACAAATAAAGACCTGTCAAATCAACCTTTTTATTATATAACACATAAAATGTAACATTCACTATATTTCGTGACATTATTTCGGAAAAGCAATTACTTTAATTTAATATACAAATAAGAAATAATGGACGTATAGTAAATGTGTTGCAAAGAAAAAAGCAGAAACGAATTCATCCGTTTCTGCTTTTTTCTTATGAAAGAGACTTATTTTAGAGATTCTTTAATTTGTGTGAAAATATTAATAGCAAAAATGATAATGGCAAGAACAACAAGAATACTTCCACCGGCAACAAAAGGTATAACTGCATGATAGCCATAAATCTCAAAAGCGAGTGCAATCATCATAATCGGTAGCCCGATATGTAAGAGCCAAAAATGCCATTTACCAAGTTTCGAGGCACCAGCTTCTTTGAAAATATAATATAAAATACCTGCTAACATCATAGAAGTCCAACCTAATAATAAAACATGTACATGAACGGCGGTCAATTTGTAATTAGCTGAAATTGACATGAATAACCCCATACAAACACCGATGACAAAATAAATAGAAGAGATTTTAATGAAACGAATTCCCATTTTTAGCCCCCTTAATATACTTGTATGTTTGCTACAATAAAATATATGACCAATAGATTATGAGCAGTATCATATTATAAAAAAATGTGGATTTGTTTGTTTGAAAAAATAAATCATGCTACAATGAAAACGAATTAAGACCGGGGAGCCAATTGGCTGAGAGGATGTAAGTAAACATCGACCCTCAACCTGATCTGGATAATGCCAGCGTAGGGAGTTACTTAAAGTGATGTAAGCAGATGTTATTGTATAATAACTTGCATACAAGGCTTTCCTGCGTAGTTTGTAGGAAAGCCTTTTCTTTTTACAAAACATATTTTGCAAGGGGGATTTTCGGATGTCACAACAAGTTACAATTTCATTTTCAGTCGTACCACAAGCAAAAACGAAAGATGTGTATGCCGTTGTTGATAAAGCAATTGAAGTTGTACAACAATCGGGTGTTCGTTATGAAGTAGGTGCGATGGAAACAACACTAGAAGGAGAATTAGACGTGCTTCTTGATGTCATTAAGCGTGCACAACAAGCTTGTGTCGATGCTGGAGCAGAAGAGGTTATTACTTCTATTAAAATTCATTATCGTCCAAGTACAGGTGTAACGATTGATGAGAAAGTTTGGAAGTACCGTGATGAATATGAAAAACCGGAAACGATCTAACATAACAATTACAACGATTTGGCTTATCCTTCTCATTGCTATATGGGAAGGATCTGTTTCATTATTCCGAATTGAACCGTGGATTTTACCCAAGCCTTCTACTATTGTACAGGAACTCATTGGAATGAAAGATTTATTGTTGCCAAATACAATGCAAACACTACAAGAAGTTATCATCGGATTATTCTTTGCGATTTTACTTGGAACGAGTATTGCAATTATTATGGACGTTATTCCGTTATTTCGCATTTTAATTAATCCGTTACTCGTAATATCACAAACGATACCGATTGTTGTGCTAGCACCTTTATTCATTATTTGGTTTGGGTATGGGATGCTGCCGAAAGTGATGGTCGTGATTCTTGTTTGCTTCTTTCCGATTGCCTTGAGTATTTTAGAAGGTTTCCAAACAGTAGATAAGAACATGCTTAAGTTATTACAAACAATGCGCGCGACAAAATGGCAAATCTATCAGAAGGTAAAATTCCCAGCCGTGCTTCCATACTTTTTCTCTGGGCTGAAAATTGCGGTTACATATAGCGTAATGGGAGCGATTATTGGGGAATGGCTTGGTGCGAGTGAAGGGTTAGGTGTTATGCTTACGCGTGCAACAAAATCCTTTTTAACAGCGCGTGTATTTGGTATCGCAGCAATTATCGTAATGGTGACATTGCTCTTGTATTTTATCGTAGAATTTATGGCAAGACTAACAGCACCATGGATATACAGAAAGGACGACAGAAAATGAAAAAAGGCTTAAAAGTTATGCTAGCAGCGTTGCTAGCGGTAGGCGTGGTCGGTTGTAATGCGGCGAAGAAAGAAGAGAGTACAGAGAAAGGGAAGAAAGTAAAAGTTGTTTTAGATTGGTTTCCAAACACAAACCACACTGGTTTATATGTAGCGAAGACAAAAGATTACTATAAAAAGCAAGGCTTAGATGTAGAAATTATTCAACCAGGTGATAATGTGTCAGCAGAGCAAATGATTGCTTCAGGAAAAGCTGATTTCGGTGTAAGTTATCAAGAAAATGTAACATCAGCTCGTGTTGAAGGAATCCCAGTCGTTTCAATTGGAGCAATTATTCAACATAATACATCTGCATTTGCGTCGTTGAAAAAAGATAATATTACTTCTCCGAAAGATTTTGAAGGAAAACGTTATGGAGGCTGGGGAGCGCCAGCAGAAGAAGCGACGTTAAAAACAATTATGGATAAGCATCAAGCTGATTTTAGTAAAGTAGAAAAGGTTGTTCTTGGACAAACAGATTTCTTTAAATCGATTGGTAAAGATGCAGATTTTGAATGGATTTATTATGGCTGGGATGGCATTGAAGCGAAACGACAAGGAAAAGAATTAAATACAATCATGGTAAAAGATTTAGATCCAGCACTAGATTTCTATAGCCCTGTCATTATTACAAGTGAAAAGCATACAAAGCAAGATAAAGATTTTGTGAAAAAATTCATGAACGCAACGGCAGAAGGATATAACTTTGCAATTAAAGAGCCAAAAGAAGCGGCTGATATTTTAATTAAAAATGTACCGGACATTAATAAAGAGTTAGTACAAGAGAGCCAAAAATGGTTAAGTACGAAGTATCAAGACGATGCGAAAGCGTGGGGAGTACAGAAGGAAGAGGTTTGGACAAATTACATGAATTTCTTACACGATAACAAAGTTATTAAAAAGAAAATTGATGTAAAAGATGCCTTTACAAACGAGTTCCTTCCAAGCGAAAAATGAACGGATTACAAATAAAAGATGTTGTGAAAGCATTTGATGGGAAAAATGTACTAGAAAAGATTAGTGCTTCTATACAAGAAGGTGAGTTTGTCTCGTTTGTAGGCCCAAGTGGTTGCGGAAAAAGTACGTTATTAAATCTGATTGCGAGTGTTGAAGAGGCAACTAGTGGTGAGGTAATCTATAACGATACCCTTGTTCAAAAACAGGATATTGTAAGTTATATGCCGCAACAAGATTTGTTGCTCCCGTGGCGTTCAGCACTACAAAATATTGTTCTTCCATTAGAAATTGATGGGAAGCCAAAGAAAGAGCGACTTACAGAAGGAATGGAAGCCTTACAACAATTTGGTCTAGCTGAATACGCAAATCATTATCCAGATGCATTATCCGGTGGTATGCGTCAGCGTATTAGCTTCCTTCGTACTTATTTATGTGAAAAATCTATTATGTTGCTTGATGAACCGTTTGGGAAGCTCGACGCATTTACAAAAATGGAAGTGCATCGTTGGCTTTTGGATTCTTGGCATCAAGAGAAACAAACGATTGTGATGGTAACGCATGACTTGGATGAAGCAATTCTATTATCTGATCGTGTATTCATTATGTCACAAAGGCCAGCTACGATTGTTGGTGAAGTGCATGTGAATTTACCACGTCCTCGTACGATGGATATGTTGACATCTCTTGAGTTAAAAGAAGATAAGGCCGAGATTTTAGGGATATTGGCTCCTTATATGCGGAAGTAATGAAAGCTTCTTAACAGTTTTTGTGACTGTTAAGAAGCTTTTTGTTTTAGAGGGAGAAACAGTGGGTTAAATGATTGAACAAAGAGTGGATTCACTCATTTTAGATTTTACAAGTCTGTATGCAATGGAGAAAATGTCCAAAGAAATTTTTAAAGAAAAAGAGGAACAAACAGATTCATAACGAATAAAATATAAGAGCATGGTGTATGCTTATTATAAGACAATAATGATTTATAAAGGAGTGAAAGGATAAGATGACTTTATCAACTGTTCTTCAAATGGTTTTAGCTTGATATGGGAGAAGTCTGCCCATTTTTAAAGTTTAAGCCAAATTGAAGACAGCAGGTAAAGAACCTTGATCCTTTTTTACAATAATAATTTGTAATGGGTAAGGTGTGTTCACCTTACCCATTTTTTGTACACAATTAAATAAGATCTTTATTTTGCTGTTCTCTCTATTTGGCTTGTTAGTTATAAAGAAAAGGAGAGAACAAAAATGAGCGTATTAACAGTAGAAAATCTTACACATACGTATGGAGATAAAACCATTTTATATAATGCTTGTTTTCGATTATTACAAGGTGAACATGTGGGGCTTGTCGGAAGTAATGGTGCAGGGAAGTCAACATTGCTTCGGCTTTTAATAGGAGAAGTCTTGCCTGATGGGGGGATGATTGAATGGCTTCCACATGTAAAGGTGGGGGTTTTAGAGCAGCATATTGATTTACAAGAAGGAATGACAATTGAGGAATACTTGCGAGGTGCATTTTCTCATCTATATACGATTGAACGTGAAATGATAGCTATTGCTGAAAAGATGGCAAAGGGAACGGATTTAGAGAAGCTATTAGTACGATATGGGGAGTTACAAAATGTATTAGAGGGCTCAGATTTTTATCAAATTCATACCAAAATAGAAGAAGTAGCAGCTGGTTTAGGTTTGTTAGACTTAGGTATGAAAAAAGATGTTTCAAAATTAAGTGGTGGCCAGCGTACAAAGTTATTACTTGGGAAGCTTCTTTTAGAGAAACCGCATGTTTTACTATTAGATGAGCCAACAAACTATTTAGACACAGTTCATATAGATTGGCTAAGAGCATATTTACAAGTGTATGAGCATGCTTATATTGTTGTTTCACATGACGAATCATTTTTAAACAATATTACGAATGTTATTTATCATTTAGAGGGGCAAACAATTAAGCGCTATACAGGAAATTATGAGAGGTTTTTAGAAAGTTATCGCTTGCAGAAACAGCAATTACAAGTGGCTTATACGAGACAACAAAAGGAAATTGCAAATTTAGAGAGTTTTATTCAAAAAAATAAAATTCGAAAAGCAAAGCAGGCAAAAAGCCGTGAAAAGGTATTGGAGAAAATGAAAAAAATTGAAAAACATAACGATGTACCACGGCCGCGTTTTCATTTTCAGATTCACACTGAGCCTGTGAGCCGCATATTACAAGCACAGCAAATTCAAATTGGTTATGTGGAGCCATTGTTTCCATCCCTTAATTTACAAGTGAAAAGGCGCGAAAAGATTGCAATTGTGGGTCATAATGGAATTGGAAAAACAACAATGCTAAAAACGTTGTTAGGACAATTAGAACCATTAAGCGGGAGAGTTCATATTGGAGAGCGGGTACAACCTGCATATTTTGCGCAAGAAGAATTTAGTGCAGAAACTACACCGCTTGAACAAGTATGGTCAGGACGTCCGGATATGACGCAAAAAGAAATTCGTCAATCTTTAGCAAGATGTGGTTTAAAGGAAGAACATATTCGGCAGTCTCTTTGCATTTTAAGTGGTGGAGAACAAACGAAGGTACGTTTATGTGAACTTATGTTAATGCGGAGTAATGTTTTAATTCTAGATGAGCCGACGAATCATTTAGATGTACAGGCGAAAGAGGCATTGAGAGAAGCTTTAGAACACTATCAAGGAACAATTTTACTTGTTTCTCATGAACCTTCTTTTTATGAATCTTGGGTGACGCGAGTTTGGAATCTGGAGGAAATGAACGTTACTAAAAAATAATAGAGCCGTTTATTTAGGAGTGTAATGGGTAAGGCATAAAATATTTTAGTATGAAAATCATGAAGCAGCTACATGTTACGTAGCTGCTTTCATATTATTTATTGATTTACTTGTAGTCGCTCTTGAATGAATAATAGTAATTTAACAATACTGTCTTCCATATAAATATCAAATTTTTGTCGATGAAATTCACCATGTTCGTTATAAAAAATAAGTTCTCCTTTACCAGCAGCTTCGTTTATCAACATATGAAAACTAAGTGGCGTTGCTACGATGGAGCCGTTATCATCTCGTAAAAGTATTTGGCATAGTGTTCCTTGTTGTGCTTCTTCATATAAAAAATCATAATGAAAGGATTGAGAGAGTTTTTCTATCTGAGATAATAGTAGGGTTTGTATAGCATGTTTATCTTGCATACAGTATAACCTCTTTTCGTTTGTTTATATAAAGTATTTGCTGTTCTAGTATATTAACGATAGGGATACTTTGTACATAGCTATTGCTCATTCCGTCTAGAGAGTACCAAATAGATAATTAGAAGAAAGAAATCTATTCCTCATTCGTAAATAAAGTATATTCAGAAAAATCCTATTGACAAAATTTTTTGTAAGATTTACTATTAGTACCATAGTTTTTGAAAAATTTAATACCAATACTCTTATCCAGAGAGGCGGAGGGACTGGCCCTATGATGCCCAGCAACCGAGCTTATGAATTATAAGCTAAGGTGCTAATTCCTGCAAAACGATTTTCGTTTTGGAAGATAAGAGAGGAGCCTATTTTGTCTATTCGACACCTCTCTTATTTGAGAGGTGTTTTTTGTTTAAGAACAGATATATAAGGGGGAATTGTATATGAAAAAGTTGTTGCTAAGTATTGTAAGTGGAACGGTATTGTTATTAGGCGCATGCAGTGCTGATTCGGGGAAGGAAGCAAAAGCGCTAGATGAGAAAAAGATTACAGTTGGTGTAACGGGTGGACCACATGAACAGATTTTTGAAAAAGTAAAAGAAGTGGCGGCAAAAGATGGTCTACAAGTTGATTTAAAGGTATTTAATGATTATGTAGCACCAAATGTATCGTTAGACGAAAACGACATTGATGTGAATAGCTATCAAACGAAATCCTATTTAGATGTATTTAAAGCAGAACGCAATATGAAATTGACAGAAGTATTTTCAACGGTAACGTTCCCAATGGGAGTATATTCTAAAAAACTGAAAGCTGTAAAAGAGTTAAAAGATGGAGATGCAATTGCTGTACCCAATGATCCAACGAATGAACTTCGGGCATTAAAATTATTTGAAAAAGCAGGTGTTTTAAAGGTTGATCCAAAAGCAACCGAGAAAGCAACAGCAAAAGATGTGATTGAGAATCCGAAGAATTTAAAAATTGTTGAATTAGAGGCGTCACAATTACCAACGCAGCTAGATGAAGTGAAAGCAGCGGCGATTAATACGAATTTTGCATTAGGTGCAAAACTAAATCCAGCTAAAGATTCTATTTTCCGTGAAGGAAAAGATTCACCATATGTAAACTGGGTGGTTGTTCGTACGGGAAATAAGGATGATGCAGCTGTAAGAAAATTGAAGAAAGCTTATCAATCTAAAGAAGTGAAAGAGTTTATCGAGAAAAAATTCGATGGTTCTGTTTTGCCGTCTTGGTAGGAGCTGACTATAATGATTGAACTGAAAAATATATCCAAAGTATTTACAACAAAAAAAGGTAAGGTTGAAGCTCTTAAACCAACTTCTCTTAAAATAGAAAAAGGAGAAGTATTTGGAATCATCGGATATAGTGGCGCTGGTAAAAGTACATTAATCCGTTGTGTAAATTTATTAGAAAAACCAACAACAGGAAATATAATTGTAAATGAAAAAGATTTAACAACTTTATCTACAAAAGAGTTAGCTAAGGCGAGACAAAAAATCGGGATGATTTTTCAAGGATTTAACTTATTAAAAACAGTCAATGTTTATGAAAATATTGCATTACCTTTACGTCTAGCTGGGATTCCAAAAACTGAAATTGAAAAAAGAGTAGAAAAATATTTACGTATTGTTGACCTTTTTGATAGAAAAGATGCATATCCAAGTGAGCTTTCTGGTGGTCAAAAACAACGTGTTGCGATTGCGCGTGCACTATCCTATGAACCAGAAGTTTTGCTAAGTGATGAAGCAACAAGTGCATTAGACCCAGAAACAACGGATTCTATTTTAGATTTGCTACTAGAGATCAATGAGAAAATAGGTATTACGATTTTGCTAATTACACACGAAATGAATGTAATCCAGCGTATATGTGATCGAGTTGCTGTAATGGAGAATGGGGCTGTGGTTGAGAGTGGCACAGTAAAGGATGTTTTTACAAATCCGCAACATGTAACCACGAAAAAATTTGTAAACAGCGCTTTTGCAGCTAAAATTCCGGAAGAAGTACAGAAAGAGCTAAAAAACACTGGGGAGATTGTAACGCTTTCGTTTATAGGGAACTCTTCAGGAGAACCAGCATTGGCTGTTGCTACAAAACGATTCCAAGTGTATCCCAATATTTTATCTGGTAATGTTGCACAATTAAAGCATGAAGCGTACGGTAAACTCGTTGTTCATATGCAAGGTGAAGAAAACGAGGTACATAGAGCTTTAGCATTTTTACAGGAACAAGGAATCATCGTAGAAGGAGGTAGGGAAGAGTATGGGAAACAAGTCCTTTTTGGATGAATGGAGTAAAGTGATATGGGAAGCAACGATTCAAACGTTTCAAATGACATCAATTTCACTACTTATATCAATTATTATTGCATTGCCACTAGGAGTAACACTTGTTTTAACAAGGCCTGGTGGTCAACTAGAGAATAAAATCGTATACCCTATTTCTAATACAATTATTAATGTCATTCGTTCTATTCCATTTATTATTCTATTATTCTTCATTCTACCGTTTACAAAACTGCTTATGGGAACTTCAATTGGTGTGAAAGGTGTGATTGTACCGCTTGTTGTATTTACAGCTCCTTATATTGCACGTTTAATGGAAACAGCTTTATTAGAAGTGGATCGTGGTGTAATTGAGGCGTATCAAGCGATGGGAGTTTCTACTATAAAAATTATTTGGCACGTTATGGTTAGAGAAGCGCGTCCATCGCTTGTGCTCGGCTTGACCATCGCAACGATTGGATTAATCGGTGCAACTGCGATGGCTGGACTTGTAGGAGCAGGTGGTCTTGGAGATTTAGCATATCGATTTGGTCATTTGCGTTATGAGCCAGAAGTGATGTATGCAACAGTCTTTATCCTAATTATTCTTGTTCAAGGATTACAATCTCTAGGGAACGGGATTGCGAGAAAATTAAAGAAAGATTGAAAAAGTGCGGTAGCTCTAATATAAGAGGTATCGCACTTTTTTATCATTTTAACCGAGAAGACCCCCTCCTCTAAACGAAGTGAAGGTGGGGGGGAGTTCAATTTTTGGAATATAGGTATAAATAAAATTGAAACCTAATTTTTTTAGATACCATATCGTGGTATCATTTAAATTTTTCATGTAAAATAATAGTAAAAATATGTAATAGAAGAATTAATAGCATATATTGAAGAACAAGGACGATTACTTTTATTCATAAAAGCCGAAAATTGTGGTGTGTGTGATGTGATGTTAGAGAAGGTAAATCGTTAGTTAAAGCAATATAAAAATGTGGAAAATATTGTCGTTTCGTTGGAGGATATGAAAGAAATTTCAGCGAAGTATTTAGTATTTACAGCACCAACAGTTTTATTATTTCATCAAGGAAAAGAAATACTTCGTGAGTCACGATTTATTTCCTTAGAGAATACAGAACGAACATTAAAAATGTTCGGAAAATAAAGGGGGATTTCATATGGGATTTGTAATAGCGGCATTATTGTTTTTAGTTTTAATTGGAATGATTGTAAAATCAATTAGATCAAATAAACGGAAAGTAAATCTTTATAAATCAGGTACTGGTGATAGTACATCCACTACGGCTACTTCTACACCATTGTTCTTTGCAGGATCTGATAGCGATAATTCACATGATTGTGGAAGTTCGTTTGGAGGAGATAGCGGTTTTTCAGGTGGTGATGGCGGCAGCTGTGGCGGCGGTGGGGATTAAAAAAATACGCTCTTTATGGGCGTACTTCTTTTTAAACAAACGTTTGTTTAAATGCAGTGTATTAATACATAAGGAATATATGATGTTACAAGGGGAATGAACATGGAGAAGAAGCCGAAAGTTAAAAATAAAGGGAAGGTAGCTTTATTTTTATTAGTTGCAGGAGGAGTATTTATTTTTAAACTTGGTTTGAAGGTTGGAGCTATTCATACACTTCGAACATGGTTTGAGAATATTTTTTCCTAAATAAGGAATATGACCTCTTGTAAAAGAGGTTTTATATTTGTTAATATTAGACTGAACGGTCGGTTTGGTGAGGTGTGAACATGAGGAAGAATGCAGAAGAGATAAAAAAAGAAATAGCGTACCAAGCGGAAGAGTTATTTTCACAAAAAGGATACGCTGCAACATCTATGGAAGATATTTGTGAAATTACTGAACGTAGTAAAGGTAGCATTTATTATCATTTTAAAAGCAAGGAAGAATTATTTTTATTTGTAGTAAAACAACATACGTATGATTGGCTTGAAAAGTGGAATGAAAAAGAAAAGCATTATCATACGAGTACCGAAAAATTATATGGGCTTGCAGAGTACCACGTGGAAGATATACAACAGCCTATTTTTAGTGCCGTGGAAGAGTTTTCTACAAGTCAAATTGTGAGCAAAGAAACTCTGGATGAAATGCTGGTTTTAGCAAGGGCATCATATGGTGTTTTTGAAAAATTAATTGAAGAAGGTATAAAATCTGGAGAATTCCGTCAAGGAGATACCAGGGATCTTATGTACATTGTAAATGGCTTATTATCAGGGCTTGGGGTACTTTACTATGAGCTAGACTCTACAGAAATGAAACGCATTTACAAGAAGGCAATAGATGTACTGCTACAAGGAATGGCAGCTGAATCTTAAATCAGCAGCTTTTCTTTCATACCAAATTAGACTGAACGGTCGGTTTGTAAAGGGGGAGATAGTATGAAATCTTTATTTAAAAATCGAGCATTTATGCTTGTTATGGCGTCTGATATTTTACAGCAGTTTGCGATTTGGATTCGAAATATGGCATTGTTGTATTTCGTTATGGAGCGAACAAATAATGATCCTGTTTCAGTTTCATTATTATCGGTTATGGAATATGCACCTATTTTTATTTTTTCATTTATTGGTGGTGCGCTAGCAGATCGCTGGAATCCGAAGAGAACGATGGTAGTAGGAGATATGCTAAGTATATTATCTATTATTGGGATTGTTTTCTTGTTAAAAATGGATTATTGGCAGGCTATATTTTTTGCAACTCTTGTTTCAGCAATTGTTGGGCAATTTTCTCAGCCTTCATCGTCACGTATATTTAAACGCTACGTAGAAGAAAAACATGTTGCAAATGCAATTGCAGTAAACCAAACGCTACAGTCACTATTTATGATTTTGGGGCCAGTTGTAGGATCGATTGTTTATACACAGCTTGGGTTGTTTATTTCACTATATAGCTTAATTGGATTGTTTGTGTTATCGGCTATTACTCTTTCGTTTTTACCAAGATGGATAGAAAAAGAGAAACCTGAGAGTATCTCATTATGGAATGATATAAAAGAGGGATGGAGGTATGTCCTTCAAACAAAAAATTTATGTATGATTACCATTACTTTTGCGATTATGGGGTTAGCGGTAGGATTAACAAATCCATTAGAAATATTTCTTGTTATTGAACGGTTAGGAATGGAAAAGGAGGCTGTTCAATATTTAGCAGCTGCTGATGGAATAGGTATGCTCATTGGTGGTGTCGTTGCGGCAGTTTTTGCTTCGAAAGTACATCCGAAAAAAATGTTTGTGTTTGGTATGGGTGTTTTGGCTATGTCTTTTCTTGTAGAAGGACTGTCTACATCATTTTGGATTACTAGTTTGATGCGGTTTGGAACGGGAATTTGTTTAGCTTGTGTGAACATTGTTGTTGGAACGCTTATGATTCAGCTTGTACCGGAGAATATGGTAGGACGTGTAAATGGTACAATTTTACCGCTTTTTATGGGAACTATGCTAATTGGAAATTCACTAGCTGGGGGATTAAAAGAAGCAACCTCACTTATTATTGTATTTTGTATAGCGATGTCACTTATTTTACTCGCGATTTTACCAATTTTACGTATGAGAATAAATGAAGAAGCCAGAAATAAAAAAGAGGATGCAAATCAAAAGGGGGTTACGGATTCTTTGGTGTAGGAATTCTACTAGAACAGGAGCGATTCATGCTCCTTTTTTATCCCGCATTAACGGGCAGTAAGACCCCCACCTCAAAATTTGGCAAAAGCAAAGAAGTTAGGTGGGGGATGAACTGCCCGTAAAAGCCCGATTGGTTCAACTAATAATCAGTGGGGGATGAAGAAAACCCCCACTGATTAAAGTTTCACTTTATATGGGGAATTTTTGACAACTATATGTACCAAATATATACTGATGTTGTAAAAATAATTTTACAGGTTAGGAGAAAAGATGTGAAAAACCAAATTTACACATTGCGCACTGAAAATAATATTTCACAAGGTGCATTAGCAGATAAATGTAAAGTATCGAGACAGACGATAAATGCAATTGAAAATAATAAATATGATCCAAGTTTAGCTCTGGCATTTCGTTTAGCTGAAGTATTAGGGACAACGGTTGATAAATTATTTTTGTATAAGCAGTAGAGTTTTTATATAAATACGGATTGAAAGACAGACATAAAACCATTCCTTTTAGGTGGGAGAGAGCATCCGCCCATGGGTAGGAGCGGTCGGTGTCTTTTTTACCCCATGTCATGTGAAAACAGAAGGAGAAAACGAGTGGAGAACTTCTTTTGTTTTCATAACCACGACTTAGATGTCGGGAAATTAAAATGGATATATATGGTAGTTAGAGGTATCGATAGAATAATAGAAAATGTCCCTTTCTGCATGCAGAAAGGGACATTTTCTATTATAGTGTTTCCGATTTTGGAGCAGGTGGTGTAACAGAAGTCGCATTTTCCGGTACTCGTGTTAGTATGAATCCGCCGATTATAAATAAAACGATAATGCTTAGTACACCAGCATTTGTGCTTCCTGTTAGCTGAGTTGTTACACCGACTAATACGGGTCCCATAATAGCTGCGAACTTACCGAAAATATTATAGAATCCGAAGAATTCATTTGCAGATTCTTTCGGTACCAACTTTGCAAAATATGAGCGGCTGAGCGCCTGAATTCCGCCTTGAGAAGTTGCAACAAGCATTGCCAAAATCCAAAAGTCGAGTGTTGTTTTTAAGAAATAAGCGTATGCACAAATAATGATATAAATAATAACACCGACATATAGCATTTTCTTGTCTTTGAACGTTTCAGATAGTTTCCCATACAGCAAGGCGAATGGACAAGCGACAATTTGTGTTACAAATAAAATAATAAGTAAGTTTGTCGCACTAATACCAAGGTCTGTGCCATAAGCTGTGGACATTGTAATAATTGTATCGACGCCATCAATGTAGAAGAAATAAGCAAGCAAGAACAAAAATACAGTGCGATATTGACGGATATTTTTAAATGTATTAGCTAAGCGCTTAAAACTCATTTTGATCGGTTTTGGGTGCCGTTCAATATAATGCGTTTGTTCCACATTTTTGAGCATCGGAATCGTAAATAATCCCCACCAAAGAGCTGTAATTGCAAAGGAAATTTGACTGGCGATACCAACTGATAATGGGATTGTTCCTTTTTGGGCAAGGATAATCAGAGTGAGACATCCAATAAATGGAATTGCACTTCCGATATAGCCTAGTGCAAAACCACGAGTTGAAATTCGGGTCATTCGATCTTCTGTTGTGATATCTACTAAAAATGCATCATAGAAAATGTTTGCTCCAGCAAATCCAACTAAAGCGAGCATATAGCAGCCTAGTAGTAAATACCACTGTGATGTTGGAACAACAGTTAGCATACTTGTAAATATAATACCGAGTCCAAAAAAGAATGTGAAAAAGCGTTTTTTAAAGCCTTTATAATCGGCAATTGTACCGAGAATAGGAGCGAGAATAGAAATTAAAAGTGTTGAGAAAGAATTTGCATATCCCCAATAAGCTGTTGAAGTTGCTCCAGATAGACCTGCTTCTTTTGCAGCAGCTTTGAAATAAATAGGAAATAATGCAGTTGTAATGACGAGCGAGTATACCGAGTTTGCCCAGTCATACAATATCCAGCTTTTTTCTTGTCTGGACATTTTTTTCATAGAATGTTCCTCCTTATAGTCGTTCTAACATTAGTGTACAAAAATAGAAATAGGAAAAAGAGAAACAGAGGTAAATTTTACGTATTTTTTACATATATACACATTTCTTTACAATTGAAGTAAATCCTCTATTATAGTTCCGTCAGTTTCACCAAGGTATAATCCGAGCAAACGTGCAATGGTCGGTCCTTCGTCAATGAGACGCATATAAGGAATAATTGCCCCTTGGCGAATGCCTTTTCCAGCGGCGATGAAGATGGTCTCATAGTTTGGTTTTGTTGGAGAATAGCCATGCGTACCGAACGTGTATTTTTTACTGGGAGTTACATCTTTTTCCGAGATTTTTTTTATAAACTCTCCTGTGTAGTTTTGGGTGAAGTAATAGCCTTCTCTTGCTTCAAGCATAAAAAGGCAGTTTCCATCAGCACCGCGCTCTTTTGCGCCTTCATCATGAAGGATAAATTCGATTCCATTTTGTTTATCTTGAAGGAGTTCTTCAAGAAGGTGTTGGACAACTTGTATAGTTTGGATATCATTTTTATCCTTTACATGTACGTAAGCAGAGCCATCACAGCTTTGGCAATAAGCTTTCCAATTTGTTAATTTTCCATCTTGATTTACTGAAATGAGTCCTTTTTGATGGAAAAGAACATTTAATTGAATAGCCTTATTCTCACTTAGAGCACTATGATCACCGAGGGCAATAATTGTACTTGATTCGTATATACCAGTTTCTTTTAATGCTTTAATAATCTTCCCCAGTCTCTCATCGTGCCGCTGAATAGCAGCTGTTGTTTCTGTAGAAGAAAATCCATGATAATGCCTTTGTGTATCTAAATCTGTAAAGTGAACAAACATGACGTTCGGTTTTTTCGTTTGTATGGTATGTACGGCTGAGGCGAGGACAAAATCATCAAGTTCGGGCTGTGACACCCCTTTTCTAATATGGCCAAAACGACGATTTAAATCTAGCTGATACAACGGGCTTCCACTAAATAATGAAACAAGAACTTGATTTTGCCACGGTCTGTTTGGAAAAATTTCAGGTAAGTTGTAGTCAATTTTTGCTCTTCCTGTAACAGGCCATAGAAGTGCAGCCGTTGTTAAATTCGCTTTTCGTGCCTCGTCATATAATGTCGTTCCTTTAATAGAACGGCGGTACCAATGCCAATCTGGTGATTCCCTGCCAGGCTGAAGTAATGTATTGCTTACAACACCATGTTTGTTAGGGTAGTTACCAGTTACAATAGTGGCGTGACTTGGATATGTTACAGAAGGATAAATAGCTTCTACTTTTTTTGCAATTGCACCTTGTTCGATTAAAGACCGAAAATGAGGAAGTTCTTGTAATATAGGAAAATCTAAAGCTGATAAACAGTCAAAAGATAAAACAATTACACGATTTGTTAATGGTTTGCCCATTGTGTATACCTCCTGTTATATAACCTATTATTATATATTACTATTAATACCTGGTAATAAAAATATCTTTCGGAGAAGAAAGTATTTTTTATATATTCAGACTGATAAGAGTATAATGTGCGTAAGAAGAAATCAAGGGGAAGAAAGATGGAAACCTTTTTAATAATTAGTGTCCTAGCAGTAATTGTTGTTTTCTTTGTGTCGTTCATGTTACGAAAAAGCTTTCCGAATCGCTCATTTGATATTACGTTTGGTCTTATTATCATTATAATTTGTCTAATTTGTTTTCTAATCACGTTATTTTTTATTGGTGGATTTGAAGGTATGGCATATGGTTTCTTATGTTTCTTTATACTAATTGGAACAGTTGTTGGAATGTTACTTCATCAAATTGTAAAATTGTTTAGGTCGAAAATAAAACATTGATAAGGGACATTTAGTAGATCCCTGCAAATCTTATGATACTTAGTATTGTATATCACTATTAATATCTGATTATAAAAAATCATCCATGAGGAAGGTTTAATGTTTATTTTTTGAATTTTAAAACATATAATAATTATAAGAAAATTGATGGAAGGAGGAAATGGAATGAATGGATTTGAAGTGTTTTTTATAATTGGAGCTGTAACAATTCTCATTGTATTTGCGGGTTCATTTTTATTAAAGAAGCAATTTCCAAAGAGACCGTTTGATATTATATTTGCACTTATTTTAATTCTCCTTTGTTTAGCTTTCTTTCCTTTTACTATCTTCGCTATTGGAGGATGGGATGGAATGGGTTATGGTATTGCATGTTTCTTTGTTTTAGTGGGAACAATCATCGGTATGATTACTCATCAATTTGTAAAACTCTTTCGGAAAAATTATGTGTAAATTCAGTATAAAACAGAAAAAAACGAAAAGAATATATAAAAATAAGAAAATTAGCTATTGTTTTAAAATAGAATTTATATTATGATATTCAACAAATTTATTTCGTTATAACGATGAAAAAGGATTAGTACATGTCCCACCTTTTTTCTAGAGAGAGAATCCGTTTGGCTGGAAGATTCTTAAAAAGGCGATATGGAACCTACCTTTGCGTTCTGCATATGCAGCGGGAAGTTCCCGTTATCAAAAAGAGAGCATGTACAATTTATTTGTGCATGAATCAGGGTGGTAACGCCGGCAAAAGCTCGGTCCCTATTTAGGGGACACGGGCTTTTTTTATTTTCTAAAGGAGGAAAAGAATATGGCAAAAGAACAAGTACAAGCCATTACAAAAATGGAAGAAGACTTTGCTCAGTGGTATACCGATATTGTGAAAAAAGCTGAGTTAGTTGATTATTCAAGTGTAAAAGGATGTATGATTTTACGTCCGTATGGATACGCGTTATGGGAAAATATGCAGAAAGTGATGGATGGAAAATTAAAAGAATCCGGTCATGAAAATGTGTATATGCCAATGTTTATCCCAGAGAGCTTACTACAAAAAGAGAAGGATCATGTGGAAGGATTCGCACCTGAAGTAGCATGGGTTACACATGGAGGAAACGAGAAGTTAGCAGAACGACTCTGCGTTCGTCCGACATCTGAAACTTTATTTTGTGAGCATTTTTCAAAAATTGTCCAGTCTTATAATGATTTACCTAAATTATATAATCAGTGGTGTTCGGTTGTCCGTTGGGAAAAAACGACGAGACCATTTCTTCGTACAACTGAGTTTTTATGGCAAGAAGGTCATACAATTCATGAAACGGCAGAAGAATCTCAAGAAGAAACGTTAAACATTTTAAACCTGTATGCCTCTTTCTGTGAAGATTACTTAGCAATTCCAGTAATTAAAGGACAGAAAACGGAAAAAGAAAAATTTGCAGGGGCGAAAGCAACATATACGATTGAAAGTTTAATGCATGATGGAAAAGCGCTTCAAACAGGAACATCTCATAACTTTGGGACTAATTTCTCTGAAGCGTTTGATATTAAATTTTTAGATCGTAATGGAAAATGGCAATATGTACATCAAACATCTTGGGGCGTATCAACAAGAATGATCGGTGGACTTATTATGGTTCATAGTGATAATAACGGTCTAGTGATGCCGCCAAAAGTAGCACCAGTACAAGTTGTTATTGTACCAATTGCTCAGCATAAAGAAGGTGTGTTAGAAAAGGCAACCCAGCTACAAGGACGTATTCAAAAAGTTGCGCGCGTGAAAATAGATGCTAGTAATAAAACGCCAGGTTGGAAATTTAACGAGTATGAAATGAAGGGTGTTCCAATTCGATTAGAAGTTGGTCCAAAAGATATAGAGAAGAATCAAGTGGTACTTGTCAGACGCGATACGAAGGAAAAAGAGTTCGTATCAATGGATCAATTAGAAGAGCGTATCACATCATTACTTGATGAGATTCACGATTCTCTATTCAATAAAGCAAAGGCATTTCGCGATGAAAACACATATAGTGTTACGGCCTTTGAAGAAATGAAGCAAGCGGCTGATGAAAAGCAAGGGTTTATCAAAGCAATGTGGTGTGGTGAGCTGGCTTGTGAAGAAAAATTAAAAGAAGAAGCAGGAGTATCATCGCGTTGTATACCATTTGAGCAAGAAGAATTAGTACAAGAATGTGTATGCTGTGGGAAGAAAGCAGAGCATATGGTGTATTGGGGCAAGGCGTATTAATTATGTAAGTTTTAAAATAGACCTTTATCTCGAACTTATAAAATTCGAGATAAAGGTCTATTTATATGTTTGTTTAAATTTACAGTATGTATTTTGGGGATGGAGTTATTTTGTTTTAATTATTTCATTTGTTTCCTATGAACCAATAGAACAATACCGAAAAGGAACGATGGCGGATGTGTTAAGAATAAATTAAATGGTAATTTGATTTTGGCAAGGGAGGATTGAAGAGTATAACCTTGTTTATATTCTAATGAATAGATGAAGCGAACAACAAAACAAATCATAAAAAAATATGATCCACACTCCGCAGGGGTCATATTATGAAATTGTTTCAGATAATAAGGCGTATAATAGTGTTTATGTGAAGACTGGATCAGTGAATCTAGTAAATTCTTATTAAAGTAGAGGAAAGTCTTGCATTTTATCAATTTAGCAAAATAGAGTCATACTGTTAGAAGGAAGTGACAGAGTGAAAAAGTATATTGCATTTGATATTGGTGGAACGCAAATTAAGTATGGAATTGTTTCAGAAATAGGAACATTATTAGAGCATCAAACGGTTTCTACAGAGGCACATTTAGGTGGTGAACAAATTGTTCAAAAGCTAATTTGCTTGTCTCAAGAGTTAATGAATCAACATGCCATTTCTGGTATTGGTATTAGTACAGCAGGAATTGTTGATATTAGTAAAGGGATGATAACTGGCGGCGTGGAGCATATTCCACGCTATGCCGGTATTCCTATTATTGATAGATTAAAAATCGCACTGAAGGTTCCTATTACGGTTGAAAATGATGTGAATTGTGCAGCTCTAGGAGAGAGATGGAGAGGTGTGGGAAAAAAGAAACAAAACTTTATTATGCTTACTCTTGGAACAGGAATTGGTGGAGCAGTTGTTATCAATAAGCAACTATATAGAGGACATTCATTTAGTGCAGGTGAATGGGGAAGCATGCTAATAGAAGGAAAGCCATTTGAAGAAGTTGCATCTATTTCAGGATTAATTCATCTCGTAAGGCAATATAAAGGAGAAGGAAACTGGGACGGTAAAACAATCTTTAATCTATATGATGAAAAAGATGAGGAGATTGTTCAAGCAGTTCAAGTATTCTTTAAACATTTAGCGATTGGAATTAGTAATCTTGCTTATATCTTTAATCCACAAACGATTATTATTGGTGGTGGTATTACGGCAAGAGGTACTAAGTTATTAGATGAAGTGAAAGAAGAAGTACAGAAATATTTGCATCAAGAAATTTATCATACATGTGAGATTAGTTTAGCGCAAAATCGCAATCATGCGGGAATGATTGGTTCAATTTACCACTTATTACATCCCTATGAATAAATGATACAGATATTTTCGTATAATTGAAAATTTATTCTTTTTCTCAATCGACAAATAATGCTACAATATAGAAGGAGAATACAATATTTTCCCATTTGGAAAATACCTTGTAGAAAGGAAGAAACTTCATGCCTATTATTTTAGAAAAAGGACAGAAGATTGATTTAACGAAGGGACAACCAAGAGTAGCAAAATTACAGGTTGGCTTAGGATGGGATCCAATTGGACAATCAGGCGGATTTCTATCTTCGTTATTTGGAAGCAAACCAAACATCGATTGTGATGCATCAGTGGTTATGCTAGAAAAGGATCGTTTTTTAAATAAAAATGACCTTGTTTACTTTGGAAATAAGCTATCTGCTTGTGGAAGCATTATTCATTCAGGTGATAATTTAACAGGTGAAGGTTCTGGCGATGATGAAACAATTTTCGTGGAATTACATAAAGTTCCGAGTCGTATTAATCGTTTAGTATTTGTTGTAAATATTTATGATTGTGTTAACCGTCATCAAGATTTTGGTATGATTCAAAATGCGTATATTCGTATTCAAAATCCGCAAACGCGTGAAGAATTAGCTCGTTATAATTTATCGGAAAATTACGGCGGGAAAACAACGTTAGTTGTAGGCGAAATGCACCGGGATGGTAATGAATGGAAATTTTCTGCAGTTGGAGAAGGTACACAACATAAGAATTTAAGTGAGATTGTATCACGTTATCAGTAATACAATTTAAGGAGGAATAATATATGGCATCGATTTCGTTAAAAAAAGGACAGAAAGTAGATTTAACAAAAACAAATCCAGGTCTTTCTAACGTTCTTGTAGGTCTTGGCTGGGATACAAACCGCTATGATGGACAAAATGATTTTGATTTAGACGTTAGTATTTTCTTAGTAGGTGCAAACGGAAAAGTATCAGGCTCAGAAGACTTTGTTTTTTATAATAATCCAAAGGGAGCAAACGGTTCTGTAGAGCATCTAGGAGATAATCGTACTGGTGAAGGCGCAGGCGATGACGAAGCAATTAAAGTAGATTTAAAGAATGTCCCAGCACATATTGAACGTATTTGTTTTACAATTACAATTTATGATGGAGAAAGCCGTAGCCAAAACTTCGGGCAAGTATCTAATTCTTTCGTACGTATTGTAGATGAAGAAAAAGGTGCAGAGCTAATTCGTTATGATCTTGGTGAGGACTTCTCTATTGAAACAGCAGTAGTAGTCGGTGAGTTATATCGTCATGCTGGGGATTGGAAGTTTAATGCAATCGGAAGTGGATTCCAAGGCGGATTAGGTGCTTTGTGTAGCAACTTTGGTTTAGATGTAGAGTAATAAGAAAAATATATAAATACAAATTGAAAAACCAGCATAAAAGCTTTCTTTTTAGGTGGGAGAGAGCATCTGGCCATGAATAGAAGCGGTCAGATTCTCTTCCTGCCTCATGCCAAGTGAAAACAAAGTGCAGGTCACTTTTGTTTTTTCACAGCAGCAACTTAAATGTTGAAACATCAAAAAGTATATATATGAGTGAACATGTACTTTACTCATGTATATACTTTTTAGAATCATAGTATAAGAGGTGAATATAAATGGTTATTCAATTACAAAAAGGACAGAAGATTGATTTAGGTAAGACAAGTCCAGGTCTTACAAAAGCAGTTATCGGCCTTGGTTGGGATATTAAATCATATGATGGCGGATCTGATTATGATTTAGACGCATCCGCTTTTTTATTAGATGCGAATGGAAAATGTACGAAAGAAACAGATTTTATTTTCTATAACAACTTACAATCTCCATGTGGATCGGTTTTACATACAGGTGATAACCGTACAGGTGAAGGCGAAGGTGACGATGAGCAACTTGTTGTCGATTTAAGTAAAGTTCCAGCAGATGTTCATAAAATTGCAATTACAGTTACAATTTATGATGCAGAAGGGCGTAATCAAAACTTTGGACAAGTTGCAAATGCATTTGTTCGTTTAGCAAATGAAGAGACAAATGAAGAAGTTCTTCGTTTTGATTTAGGAGAAGATTTCTCCATTGAAACAGCAGTTGTCTTTTGTGAATTATACCGTCATAATGGACAGTGGAAGTTTAATGCAGTAGGAAGTGGATTCCAAGGCGGATTAGGTGCGCTTGTAAGAGCGTATGGCTTGGATGCATAAGAAGGAAACGAACTTCGTTTCCTTTTTTTGACCTTTCTATAAATCTAGCAAAGAATAGGGGAAAACAGTAAGATGAGCATTTTACAGGGAATCCTTGATACGTATGCCCAATTTTTTGACTTGGACATGTGGATTAAAGTATTACAAGATCCTGTATCTTGGGGATTAATTGGTACACTTGTTGTACTTGAAGGCTTACTATCTGCCGATAACGCCCTTGTGTTAGCGGTAATGGTAAAACATTTACCAGAAGAAAAACGCAAAAAGGCATTATTTTATGGGCTAATTGGTGCATATGCATTCCGTTTTATTGCAATTGGAATCGGTATGTTCTTAATTAAATTATGGTGGGTAAAAGTATTAGGAGCATTGTACCTTGCATGGCTTTCTATTAAATATTTCATTGATAAACGAAAAGAAAATAGTGAAGAAGAAGAACATGGCCTGAACCAAAACGGTATTCTTTTTAGAATATTTGGTGTATTCTGGGGAACAGTTGTCATGGTTGAATTAATGGATATTGCATTTTCAGTAGATAGCGTTCTGGCAGCGTTTGGTGTATCCAATGAAGTATGGATTCTGCTTCTGGGCGGAATGCTTGGTATTTTAATGATGCGTGGTATTGCAGGTGTATTCTTAAGATTACTAGAACGTATTCCAGAGCTTGAATCAACGGCGTATATTTTAATTTTAATTATTGCAGCGAAGATGTTACTATCTGTTATTCATATTGAAGTGCCACACTGGCTATTCTTTATGATTTTAGTTATCGCATTTGGTGCAACATTCATTTTGCATTATATGCGAAATTCTGGACAAGCCCGAGAAGAGATTGCAGCTACTAAGAAAGAAGATAAATAATTGAAATGGGTTTGCTCGTTATGCGAGCGCCCATTTTTTATAACTTAAAATAGTTTATAATAAAAAGATAAGATATTATTTCTTTAAAAAAGTAAATGTTTCTGGAGGTGAACTGCCGTGTTTTCGCGTTTTACACTTCATCCATATGCATTAAAAGAAGAAGCTGACTTAAAACAATTCGAAATGATTTTAGAAAAGCGCCCACAGTATGAATTAACAGAGAATGAGATGAAATTTAGCTATATAGCTTGTCGGGTTCTTGGCGTTCCAAATGATGTAGATGAATATTTTAATGAACTATTTGATTATAGTGAAGCAAAAGGAATTCATGTACTATATGAACAAAATTTGAATAAAGTGATTGATTCTGAAAAACTTCGTCACATTCAAGAAATATTCACACTGCATCAAGAGGCACCAAATGGGCTTACTGTAAACAGACTTGTTGCACATTTATCAGGAAAACAATTGTTGCCGAAAGTAGATAATCCCGATTTACAACACTATATACATACAACATTTATCACTGTATTGAAATTGTATGAGAAACAACATAATCAATCTTTAAAAACAGAAGGTTTTCGTCGTTTCTTAATTGATATCATTAAATTAAGTGAAAATTACGTAGCAAAATGGTTTTCTGCAATTAATTATAAGAAACAAATGCCGCGTATCGTTTGGTACGGTGATGCGAAAGAGAGTCAGATTTATTTCTTATATTTTCTTATTATGCTCGGATGTGATGTTCTCTATTATCATCCAGAAGGAAAAGATGGTTTTGAAAGCATTGATGATGAGGCTAGGACTTTTGTCGTTTCTCATCCAGGTCGCGTTTCATTAGAGCCATTCCCTGATCGGCGTCGTGAGCGTGTTGCAACGGTAGCGTATCAAGCATCGAAAGAAATTGAACAGGTGCTTCATCATGATAATTCATTATTATACAAGCCGTGGCAATTTCGTACGTACACGCCTGTAGCACGTACGCTGAAGACAACATACGATGAACTCTTTATAATTACGAAAGAAAAAGCATTTATACGCCCGACATTCTTTGTGGAAAATAAACATATTTATATTCCATCTTTATTTGCAAAAGTATCTGGTATTTCAAAAAATGATAAAGAATATTTCCAGCGTTTGAAGGCTGTCACATCATTCGATAACAGCTTATTAATTAATACATTTCCATTTACAAAAGAACAAAAAGCAAACTTTCAATTTCATTATCGAGATGCATTAGACCGTGCTGGGAAACTGCATCCAGATCAAATTATGAATAGTCATTGGTGGCCACATAAGCGCTTACCTGAAGGTTTGCAGCATGGGATTGCAGAAGCTATCATTCATACGTGTGAAAGTGAACTGTGTAAACCAGTTGGAAAAGAAACAAAACAAGATGTATCACTGTATGTTTTTGCGCAGCTTTCTCAAATCCCACCTCATATTTTAGAGTTACTTGAGAAATTTGATTATTCGCAAGAAGTACCGACAATTGTTATATTTAACAATGAAAAGAGTGGAGAATTAACTCGTTCTGATGCGGTCTTATTATTATTTTTAAATCAAATTGGAATTGATGTATTGCACTTCAATCCAACAGGAAGAAATGATATTGAACCGTATATTGAAGGAGCAGCATTTGATTCACATTGGCTTGAGGAAGTGAACTTTGATCTTGAATTTCACGGCCCGTCAGCGTATAAAAATTTATCTCAAACAATAAAAGGGCTATTTCGTCCATTTTTATAAGGAAAGGGAGAATAACACATGAATAATCCAGTCGTACTAGATTCGAAAACAGAATTAAATGAGCAAACCGCACAAGATGTTCGTTTGCAGCTAAGGCAAGATGCTGAAGTGCAACGTATTTATAATGGAGTGGATGTTAAAGATCAGCTAGAATTAATTGAGCTTGGAAAAGAACCATCCATGGAAATTTCCCGTTTTGCAGATCAAATTTTACATACAATGTCTTTATCTAAGATAGAGGATTCTGGTGAGTTGCTAAAGCAACTTGGTAAAATTATGGATAGATTTGATAGTAAAGATTTCGCGGAAGAAAAAAGTGGCTTTTTCTCTCGTATGTTCAAAAAGGCAGATAAGATGATTGAACAAATCTTTAGTAAGTATCAAACGATGGGCCGTGAAATGGACAAAGTGTACGTGGAAATTACGAAATACCAAGATGAAATGAAAAAATCAATTGGTACGTTAGATGGCTTATATGAACAAAACTTAAAATATTATTTAGACTTAGAGAAATATGTAGTAGCAGGAGAAATGTTACTAGAGCGTCTAAACACAGAACTAGTTCCAATGTATGAAGAACGCGTTCGTAACAATGATCAATTGGCAGGTATTGAATTAGAATCTTTAAGAAACTCTGTCGAAATTTTAGAGCAACGCATTGATGATTTAGAGAAGGCTCGTATGGTTGCGTTATTAACAGCACCACAAATTCGCATGATTCAGCGTGGTAATAACAAATTAATCGGTAAAATTAATACAGCGTTTATTACAACAATTCCTATCTTTAAAAATGGAATTATTCAGGCTGTGAATGCAAAACGTCAAAAGCTTGTTGCGGATTCTATGGCTGAGCTTGACCGTCGTACCAATGAACTACTTAAGAAAAATGCACAAAATATTGCAACGCAAAGTGTAGAGGTAGCGAGAATTTCTGGTTCTTCTAGTATTAAAATGGAAACACTTGAAGAAACATGGAATATTATTTCAAGAGGTATGCAAGAAACACAGCAAATTGAAGAACAAAACAAACGTGAACGTGAAGAAAGCCGCAAGCGTATGGCGGAACTTACAGAGAATATAAAAAAAGAATTACAAGGATAATGTAAAAAGGCAATGAGGAGCTCCCTCATTGCCTTTTAATTTTTCTTAAACACTTTTATCATTTCGTTTATAACAAGTGGAATAATACTTAGTAATATAACAAATCCCCAATCTTTTAAAGTTAAAGCATGTACGCCAAATATATTAGCAATCGGTGGAATTGAGATAATACATATTTGCATGAGTACACCGATAAGTAGGGAGAAAACTAAGTATTTATTTGTGAATACTCCGATTGAAAAGATTGATTTTGTACTTGATCGTAAATTGAATGAATGAACAAGCTGTGAAAAACTGAGTACGACAAACGCCATCGTTTGGGCATGTAATAAAGCATCATCATCAATTTGAGATGGGAAAAGAGGGAAGATATTTGTATCTCCTGTATATAATTTTGCCCCAACAATAAAGGCGATTAACGTGATGAATCCAATTATAATCCCGTTTAAAATAAGAAAAGAAACGCCACCATGAAACAAGCTTTTTTTTGCATCACGCGGCTTTTCTTTCATCACATCCGGGTCTTCTGGATCAACACCAAGTGACAAAGCTGGGAGCGTATCTGTGATTAAATTCACCCACAAAATGTGAATCGGACGAAGTGGGGTAGCCCAGCCGAGTAAAATAGCTAAGAAGAGTGCAATAATCTCCCCAAAGTTGCAAGAGAGTAAGAAAAGAATTGATTTTTTAATGTTGCGATAAATATTTCTTCCTTCCTCAACAGCTTTTACAATAGATGAGAAGTTATCATCTGTTAAAACCATGTCAGCCGCACCTTTAGCAACATCTGTTCCTGTAATCCCCATTGCGACCCCAATATCTGCTTGTTTCAAAGATGGAGCATCATTTACACCATCCCCAGTCATCGAAACAATATTTCCTTTTGCACGTAATGCTCCTACAATTTTAACTTTATGTTCAGGAGAAACACGCGCAAATACATTTAAATGATTAATTTCATTTGCTAGTTTTTCGTCCGAAATACGATCTAATTCTGTTCCAATCATGACTTCAGATTCTTTTTCAGCAATACCTAGTTCTTTTGCAATAGCAAAAGCGGTATCTTTATGATCTCCTGTAATCATAACGGTACGAATGCCCGCCTTTTTACATTCTGCAATAGACGCTTTTACTTCTGTTCGCGGTGGATCGATCATACCGACAAGTCCTATGAATATAAGACTTTCTTCCATGTGATCGGTGGTAACGTTTTGTGTATCATACTGTTTGAAAGCGAATGATAGTACGCGTAAAGCTTTTTGAGACATCATTTGAGCAACTTCTAATATTTCTTTTTTATCTGTTTCAGTTAATGGCTGAATTGCACCATTTATAAAAATATGAGTGCAACGAGATAAAAGTTTATCAATTGCTCCTTTTGTCATGCTGTAATAGTTTTTATCATACTCATGCAGTGTTGACATCATTTTGCGTTCGGAGTCAAATGGTAATTCGTTCACGCGTCTATGTTGATCTTCTAAAGTATCTTTTTGAAGATGAAAGGTGCTGCCGGCAATAAGAAGGGCAATTTCTGTTGGGTCACCAGTTTGTGATTCAGCCTTATAAGATGCATCGTTGCATAAAATCATATTTTCTAATAATAAGCGCTGAGCATCATTGTTTATGTTTAAGTTTTCTAGTTTATCGTATGTACGATCACTATAGAAATGAGTAACCGTCATTTTATTTTGTGTTAATGTTCCTGTTTTATCTGAACAAATAATTGTAACAGAACCGAGTGCTTCGACGGCTGGAAGTTTACGAATGATGACGTTTTGTTTAATCATACGCTGTACACCAATTGCGAGAACGATAGAGACAATAGCTGGTAATCCTTCGGGAATTGCTGCAACCGCTAAGCTAATGGCAGTCATGAACATTTCTAACGTGTCTCGGCCTTGGAAATACCCGATGAAGAACATAATGATGCAAATTGCTACAGCTACAAAGCCTAAATATTTCCCTACTTGCGCTAAGCTTTTTTGAAGTGGTGTTGCATCATCATCCGCTTCATGTAAGAGAGTTGCGATTTTTCCAATTTGAGACTTCATTCCCGTTTCAACAGCAACACCAACACCTCGTCCGTAAGTGACAAGTGTTGACATAAAGGCCATATTTTTTTGATCACCGAGTGGTATTTGTTCTTCATTTTGAAGAGAAGGATGATAAAGTGAATCTTTATCAACAGGAACGGATTCTCCTGTTAAAGCAGATTCTTCAATTTTTAAATTGGCGGTTTCAATAAGCCGTAAGTCACACGGAATATAACGTCCAGCATCAAGCATAACGATATCTCCTGGAACAACATCTTCGGACGGAATTTCTTTTAGTTCACCATCCCGTTTTACAATTGCTTTTGGCGTTGCCATCTTTTTTAATGCTTCTAAAGCTTGTTCTGCTTTCGATTCTTGAATGACACCAATTACAGCATTTAAAACAACAACGAGAGCAATAATGCTCGCATCGGCCCATTCACCAACAAAGGCAGAAATAAGAGCGGCAATTAAAAGAACATAGACGAGAACATCATTAATTTGGGAAAAAATACGTTGCCATAAAGTCCGTTTTTGTTTTGTAGTGAGTTCGTTTCGTCCATATTTTTTTAATCGAATTTGCACCATTTCGTCTGTTAGACCATGTTGTTCATTTGTTTCAAGTGCAAGTATTGCTTGATCTTTCGTTTTACTGTACCAATTGCTCATAGATAAACACCTCCGGTAAAAGCAGTTAGCAATGGTAATAAGATAAATATTAAAAAAAGAGTTTGGTGAAAAGGAAGGTCTATGGTGAAGTTCTCCTTTTATTGTACAGCATTTGGAAAATAGATGTAGAAAAGTGGAAGGGTGTCATTAATTTGTTGGAAATAAAAAAGTCCCTTTGTATAAGGGACTTTTCATTATTTTTTAATTAGCGTACCTAATTCTTCAGTAATAGCCTGCATTTCACTAATGCTGAATGTTTCACGTTTCATTACATGGTCGTAAATGTCTCGCAAATCTTCGTACATTTCTTGGTTAAAGCTTTCAGCTCTCATTGCTCCTGCGTTTACCATGCGTAACTTTTCTTTAATAGCTTCTACCATATATTCAACATTTTCTTGCGATTTTACGGATAAATCCACCGAAGTGTCCCCCTTTGAAATAACATAAAGATATCTTAACATTTTTTATCATTTTCGTTAATGAAACTTTTCAACCCTATTAAATTAGTAGGGATTTCCTTTATAATTAATAATTGGTTGTTTATACTATATGTATATATAAGAAATGAGCCAAGAAGGGAAGAAACAAATATGATTCAAGTATTGTTTGTTTGTCTTGGGAACATTTGTCGTTCACCGATGGCAGAAGCGATTTTTCGTGATTTTGTCGTGCAAGAAGGATTAGAAGATAAAATTCAAATTGATTCTGCTGGAACAGGCGATTGGCATATTGGTCATCCACCTCATGAAGGAACACAAAAAATTTTAAAAGAAAATGAAGTCTCTTTTGAAGGAATTAAAGCACGGCAAGTAGAAAAAGAAGACTTAACAAAGTTTGATTATATTATTGCCATGGACAACAAGAATATAGCAGATTTAGAAAGTTTAGGTAAATCTGGAGGCTATATTGGTAGACTGTCCGATTTTGTTCCAGACGGTGGCTGGACGGATGTTCCTGACCCTTATTTTACAGGGAACTTTCAAGAAGTATATGACCTTGTAACAGAAGGGTGTGCAAAATTGTTAGCATTCATTCGAAATGAGCAAGGAATATGAGAAAGCTTAGAAAGAAATACTTTCTAACATAAGAAATGAAAGGGTGAAGGAATATGGCAAAGAAGAATAATATAGCTCGAAACATTGCAATTGGTGTAGCAGCAGGTGTAGCTGTTTCTATGCTTAAGAAAGAAAATCGTGAAAAAGTGAAAAATACAGCAGAAAAAGCAAAATCAAAAATGATTGAAATTGGCGAGAATGCAAAAATAAAAGAAAAAGTGCAAACTGTTACAGATAAAGGACGCGAACTTGCAGATTTTAATGTAGTAAAGGCGAAGGTAGCGGAAATAAAGAAGCTAACGCCAGCTGTTGTTGGTACGTTAAAGGAAACAAAAGAAATCTTTAGTAAGAAAAAGATTGAACGAGAGGAAAAGCCAGAAACAATTGAAATTCAAGCTGTGTCTCCAAAAGCAGAAGAAGAACCGGTAGTAGCTGAAGATGGTGGTATGAAAGAAGCGCGTGAATTATTTATGAAGGACTCTAATGCAGAAGAAAAAAAAACAGAAGCATACATTGAGTTAAAGCAAGATAAAGAAGAGAAGAAAAGCGTTTAGAGAAATATGAAAAAATTTCTAGAGAAAGCAAGGGGAAATCGTGTCTATTCGTTTGGGAAAGATCTATATGACCGAACGATGCGAGATGACGTAGCGGGCCTAGCAGCACAGCTCGCTTATTTCTTCTTGCTTGCTATTTTTCCTGGACTTGTTTTTTTAATTACGCTTCTTGGATTTATTCCAATTCAAACAGAGGATGTGCTCAGTTTATTAGAGGCTTATGTGCCAGAAGATGCAATGAACTTAATTGAAGTGAACGTAGATAAAGTAGTAAATGAACAAAATGGTGGTTTATTATCGTTTGGTTTATTATCAACGTTATGGTTTGCATCAAATGGTGTAAACGCAGTTATGAATGCATTTAACCGAGCCTATGATGTAAAGGAAACGCGCTCTTTTATCGCGACGAGAGCTTTGTCTATTGTGCTTACACTAGCGATGATTTTTATGATTGTCTTCGCGTTAATTGTTCCTGTTTTTGGACAGGTAATTGGAGCAGCTGTTTTTAAAGCAATTGGTTTATCAGAAAGCTTTTCTTTCGTATGGAGTATTATACGGCTAGTAGCCAGCTTCTTAGTGTTATTTGCCTTATTTAGCTTTTTATACACATTTGCACCTGATCGAAAGTTAAAGAGAAGAGAAGTTATATCAGGGGCATTATTTGCAACGGTTGGGTGGATTGTGGTATCGTACTCATTTGCCTATTACGTGGATAAATTTGCAAATTATGCGAATACATACGGTGGTCTTGGTGGTATTATCATTTTAATGTTATGGTTCTATTTAACGGCTTGGGTCATTTTACTTGGCGGAGAAATTAATGGATTACTACATTTTTATCGAACAAGTGACAATAATTTCCGTGATGAAAAATAATTTTCTGTTCCATAATAAAGAGGAACAGGGGGGATTCAAAATGAGTAATAATAAAAAAAATCACAATAATAAAAACCAAGGTAAAAAAAATAGTAGCTCACATCCAAAACATAAAACGAGTAGCAGTGCCAATGGACATAATAGCTATCATTAAAAAAACGGGTTCCCTCTGGGGACCCGTTTAGTTATTTCTTTTTAATAAACGTAAGCCGTTTAAAATTACAAGGATTGTACTTCCTTCGTGGCCAATAACGCCAAATGGAAGAGCTAAAAATTGTAGGAAATTAGAGCAAATGAGCATTGCGATTACTGCTAATGAAAAAATAACATTTTGTTTTACAATGCGGTTCATTCGTTTTGATAAACGAATGGCCTGTGCAAGGCGAGAGAGTTCATTTTTCATTAGAACGACATCTGCTGTTTCTAAGGCAACATCTGTCCCTTCGCCCATAGCAACGCCAATACTTGATGTAGCGAGTGCAGGAGCATCGTTAATACCGTCGCCAACCATTGCCACTGTACCGTATTTTTCTTTTAGTTGTTTCACCGTTTCAACTTTTGTTTCTGGTAAGCATGATGCGTAGTATTCTTTTATGTTGCTTTCAGTCGCAATTGCTTTAGCCGTCTGTTCGTTATCACCAGTGATCATGATAGCTTCAACACCAATGCTTTGTAAATCACGAATAGCAGCAATTGTTTCCTGGCGAAGTGTATCTTTTAAAGCAATAAGTCCAAGAATTCCTTTTTCATTACTAATATAGACAACAGTTTTTCCTTCTTGTTCGAGTGTCGTAGCGATACCATTATGAAAAGTTTTTGTTTCTTCGCCAATAAAATCGGCCTTTCCAATCTTATAAGCTGTATTTTCTAAAATTCCTTTTAAGCCAAATCCAGTGACATCTTCTACACTTTCGGGTTTCGTTAATGTAATGTCATATGCATGTTTTGCGTACTTGACGATAGATTCTGCGAGTGGGTGTGTGGAATGACTTTCGATAGAAGCTGTAATATACAACACATCTTTTTCTGTTATTTCATCACGTACGTAAACATCTGTTACAGTCGGTTTTCCTTGAGTTAATGTTCCTGTTTTATCAAAGGCAATTGCCTTCACTGAGGCAAGGCGTTCTAAATGAATACCACCTTTAAATAAAATACCGCTTCGTGCGCCGTTAGAAATAGCAGATAATGTCGCTGGTGTAATCGATGCGACAAGTGCACATGGAGAAGCAACAACGAGTAAAATCATGGCACGATAAAATGTTTCGTTCCAGCTCCAATCTAGTAGGAAATGAGGAACAAACATCATTAGAGCAACGATGATAAGTACACCTTTTACATATGTTCCTTCAAATTTTTCGATAAAAAGTTGCGATGGTGATTTTTCACTTTGCGCGTTTTGAACGAGACGGATAATTTTTTGAAACAATGTTTGGTCGCTTCTTTTTGTAATTTTAACTTCAATAGCCCCGCGTAGGTTCACGGTTCCAGCGAATACTTCATCACCAAATTTTTTCTCATTTGGGATAGGCTCCCCAGTGATAGCAGCTTCATCGATATTTGTTTCACCGCTATGAATTGTACCATCTGCAGGTACGCGTTCACCTGGCTTAATTAAAATGATGTCATCAATTTCTAACTGAGCTACTGGAATACGTTCTTCTGTTCCATGTGAAATGAGCAAGGCTTCTTCAGGTTGTAAATCTAGCAGTGCTGAAATTTCTTTTTGGCTTTTACTTAATGTATAAGCTTCCATTGCACCGCTTAGTGCAAAGATAAATATTAAGATGGCACCTTCTGCCCAGTATCCGATAATAGCGGCACCAATGGCAGCGAAGAGCATTAACATTTCTACATTCAATTCTTTTTCTTCTATTGTATCTTCGATGCCTTCTTTCGCTTTCGCATATCCTCCAATTATATAGGCGAGGATATAAAAAACTATCCCAGCAGTTGTTGCTTCGTTTTTTGTGAATAACCAACCGGATAAAATGAAAACACCAGATAGGATTGCAAAGATAAGTTCATAATGCTTTTGGAATGATTGAATCCAAGATGGGTTAGACATATTCTTTTTTGATGGTAATGCTTTTACTTCTGAGTTCATTATTACTCGCTCCTTCCAAATTCTTATTGAGAAAAAGAATCAAAATCGAAATCCCCATAAAACGACGAAAGCTGCCATCCATACGGATAGCAGCATTTCTATTGAAAAATTTTATCAGTTATTATCTTGTAATTATTCTATATTATATCATATGTTTTTACTTGAGAATATGTTTTTGTTTATATATCAAATTGAAAAACTTGTTTTTTTTCTTTTCCTTTGGTATATATGAATGTTGTTCGTAAAAAGGTCGGAGAGGAAGACAATAAGTGAAGACAGAGAAATTTTTTACCCATCCAATTGGTGTGTTTGCTGCAGCGCTAGCAGCGACATTTCTATGGGGAAGCGCATTTCCTTTTATTAAACTAAGTTATGCTGAACTCGGAATTCAGCCACATGAAGTTGGCGAGCAAATATTATTTGCTGGTTATCGCTTTTTCTTATCTGGTGTGATGCTCTTATTCTTTTTTAAAGCAATAGGAAAAGATATGCATTTCAAAAAAGAAACAGGGAAGCAATTAGTGCAAATTGGTTTATTTCAAACATTTCTACAATATGTATGTTTTTATATTGGTATGAGTTACAGTTCTGGAATTGAAGGTGCTATTATTTCTGGTACATCATCTTTTTTTCAAATTTTAATTGCGCATTTTTTGTATAAAGATGATGCATTAAATATTCGAAAAGTGATCGGCGTGTCTATCGGTTTTTGTGGTGTGATTCTTGTGAATGTTCCAAGTGATGGAAGTATGGCGTTTCATTTTGGAATTGGTGAATTATTGCTTCTTGGGGCCGCGATGATGTATTCATATGGAAATATATTGGCAAAAGAAGGAAGTAAAACATTAGATGTTGGGTACATGACAGCATATCAGATGATTTTTGGATCTATCGGATTATTATGTATTGGTATTTTTCAAGTTGGATTTATGCCTTTTGTATTCAATATGAAAGCACTATCTATGTTACTTTATTTATCCTTCTTATCAGCGGCGGGGTTCTGTATATGGAATACAGTTATGAAGTATAACAAGGTCGGAAAAGTATCGATGTATATGTTCTTTATACCAGTATTTGGAGTCTTATTATCCAGCATGATTTTAGGGGAAGCAATTCATTCATTTGTTTTATTTGGATTAGCATGTGTAGCAGCGGGTATTATCGTAGTAAATCGGACACCAAATATGCAAAAAACGGAGCAAGAGAAACAAGCGGCATAAAAAGAGTAGGATTAATTTCTTTTAGTTTTAGAAAAAAGGATAGGAGTGTTCCTCTTCTTTTGAAATTTTATATGATAAAAACAGGAGAAAATAGGTTATATCACGAAGAAATATTAATATCCATTTATTGAGGAGAACATGTTATGAATGAAATTTATATATTATTAATTGGACAGGTCATTGTATTTGTTGTAGGTGCGGTTTATGCAATAGCACAGACAAAGCAAACGGGAGAAAATGAGCCTTTACCATTATTGATTCGTCTTATTCTTAGTTTTTCTTTAACTGGTGGTGCGATCTGGATTTGGTTACAAGATCCATCTGTAGAGTATCGTCAGTGGGCTGCAATTGGTATGACTTTATCTACGCTTGGTGATTTATTTATGGCAGGAATCATTCCATTTGGACATCGGTTAATCGGCGGTATGGTTACCTTTGCAATTGCGCATTGTTTTTATGTAACAGCATTTTTGCAAACAGGTATCTCATGGAATGGGTTCTGGATTGGGTTAGTAGCATACGGTTTATTTTTAATAATTGGTTGGTTCTTTTTTATTCGCAATCAAAAACAAGATAGGCTGTTTACAATTGGTGCGCTCGTATATGGTTTATGGGTTGGGGGAATGGCGTGTTTTGCATTTGCATTATACTATGCAAACAACGAAATGTGGTGGATTCCAGCGCTTGGTGGATTGTTATTTGTGATTTCTGATTTTATTATTGGTGTAACGGATATTGGTGGTCGCAAAGTAAAGTATGATCCACTTTGGATCTGGGTAACATATGTTGCTGCACAGATGTGTATTGTATATGTTGGAATATAAAAGAGGATATCTCTAAAAGTAGCTATTTAGCTACTTTTGGGATATCCTCTTTTTTGATTATATATTATGCTACGATGTTCTTTTGCTGTAAAGCGGAAAGACTATATTCGTCAGCCGCTTTATAACCTTGAGATAATAGCTCATTAATGTATATTTTGTTATAAATAAAGCAGAAAACTAAATTAGAAAATCCGAATGTAAAAGCACTTGCAATTAAGATAATTAAAAACCATTTTCAATCCCCACTGATTAAAGTTTCACTTTAGAAAATTTTATAGGTTTTATCTTATTCTTTCGGAATTTTGTGGAAATTAATAGTAGAAACTATCTATAATAAATGTAACAAAGGGAGAGGAATGAGAGATGGAAAATGAAAAAGAAAAGTCGCTTTCGTGAGCTTTTTGAAATACTAGCTATTGCGTGTTTGTTGTTTTTTTTAGTGAAAATTTTTGTGTTTTTTCCAACAACTGTGCAGGGAGCATCTATGAGGCCAACATTGCAAGATGGGGATAAAGTAATTATTAATAAGTTAGCAAAGAGATTTGAAACCTATGAGCGTGAAGATATTATTGTAGTAAAGACTGATAATTTTTATGTAAAGAGAATTATTGGGTTGCCAGGAGATGTAATTGAGATGAAAAATGATCAATTATACGTAAATCATCAAGTGCAAAGTGAACCTTATTTAGATAAAAATAAAAAACAAGCGAAACAACTTCTTATTAATTTAACTGAAGACTTTGGTCCTATTACGATTCCGAAAAATAAAATTTTTGTCATGGGAGATAATCGTTTAGTGAGTAGAGATAGCCGTAACGGCTTAGGACTGATTCATAAAACAGAAGTGCTTGGCACATTAACTGCAATCTATTATCCGTTTGATCATATGAAAATTGTGAACTAGAAAGAAGGGACAATATGGAGGATATTATTGGACACATTCTAGTAGGAGTTGGTCGCGCAGCAATTGCATTAGGTGAAATATGTGTTGATGCAGGTAAAGGGATTGTAAGAGGGACTGTTAGTATTATAAGAGTCGCTGGAGACTTTATGTTAGATGAAGTGGTAGAGCATGCATTAGAAAGATTAGCGGAACGAGAAGAACGGAAAAAGAAAAGAGTGCAGCGACACATAGAAAAACTGAAGCGGTATACATGGTTCAAGGTTTTATATGAGGATAAGCGCTGCCAGGAAATTTTAAATTATAATAAAGCATGCAGGGATGTATTAAGCAAACGTCGTTATATACATAAGTTAATTCATAAAGAAGATGAAAGAAAGAAATTTATTAAGCGTGTGAAAATTGATGCAAAGGTTAATGATGTTATTTGGGATATGTGAAATAGAATATAAGTAAAAAACCAAGCAATTGTTACAATTTGCTTGGTTTTTTGTATTTACCTAAATTGTAGGTGCCTCGTTCGTTGCTATTTTCAAAGAAGGGGCTTCATCGTTTTTTTCATTTAGCATGAATTTGTACTGCAATAACTGTAATTTAAACAGTGTTAAAGGATCATGATATGTTTCTGGATTTGTTCTTAGTTTCGTTAATGCATTTTCATCCTCATTTATTTCGAGATGTGCAGCTTCCACAGTTTGCTTTAATATGCTAAGAGGTTCTTTAAAGAACATCATAATATCACGTTCTAATGCACTTTCGAATAATTCAAATTGAAGGAAGAACTGTTCAGAAATAGTTGTTGTTACATCTGTATAGTCTTCGGTCTCGATATAATTTTTATATTTGTTGTAAAGCATGGATTGATTTTTCTGCATGTTACCGAATAGCTTTCCAGCACTTTTTAATAGAAATTGTGTTGGTGTAAAGCGTAGTAAAATATTTACATCATCAACTTTGATTCGGTTTGTCATCCTTGCAACATCGCGGCGCCAATCATCAAGTAGTTGGAAATCGCATGGTAGTTTCATACGTTCTTCTTCGTATAATTTATTAAATGTTTCACTCATTTCATCTAAATAAGATTGACTTTGAATAAATTCATTATGGACTTTTTCAATCCATTCTTGAATAGATTGAGTAAACTTAGGTAATATCATTTGTTGTAAATGTTTTTGAATTCTTTCATTCATTGCTGCATTTAATTCTTCAGGAACTTGTTTAAAGTCACTATCTTCATGAACTAAATCGGAACAGCTCTGCAATAATTCAGGAATTTGATCATGAAGATCATGTATAATTTCATCTTTCGTTAAACGATATGAGTCTGTAATAGAGCGAGTCTTATCTTTTTCAATAGCAGTCAGGTTATTAATGAAGCCATTTAATTTCACTAAAATGTGTTTATTCCAACGGATTGACCTTACTAACGTATTTTCTAATTGTACGCGTTCATTTAAGAGATACGTGATGGTCTTTTGAATAAACCATAATAGTTTTTCCGTGCGTTCGGTTTCTATATTTCTATTATTAAAGTTTGAAGTAATGGATTCTGTTAAATCACTTAGTTGCCCGCTGCTCTCCTCTAAAGATGAGTAAGGGAATACTCGTGCATTTGGAAAATGTACACGTATTTTAGACTCGGTTTTATTTAGCATTGTATTTGCTGTTTCATCACTAAAAATTGTATCGATTGTATTTAAAACAAAATGAACTTGTAAAGTCGGTATTTGTTCTCGTATGTACAGTAGTGTATCGATTTCTTCATCAAGTAAAGGCGAAGAGGTATTAAGAACATATAATAGATTATCGGTTGCATGTAAGTATTCAAGATTTGTATTTTCTTTATTGCCATTTCCATCAAAACCTGGTGTAACGATAAATGAGAATTTATTTTTTCGTAAAAACCTACATGGTAATTTAAACTCAATACATTTCTGCTCAGATTCTGATTTTGGAGGAACAGCCATCATTTCGTAAAATTCATCCAAATTGGAAGTAGTTTTTATTGTTAAATCTGTGAGTTCTGTAATTTCTGTCTGCGCATTATCTTTAAATATGATAGCGGCTCCAGGAGAATTTTTTAGTATACTTTCCCCTAATATAGAATTGATAAAGGATGATTTACTATCATCATTCGTACCTGTAACGACAACTTGTTGTACATTTAGGTCGGAAAGTTCTCGAACAAGCCATGTGAAAGAATGACCTAAGTCTACATCATTTTTTTCTGCCCATACGACAATAGTTTCAAATAAGTTTGAAACCTTGTCTAGATCAACTGTGTTATCTATTTTTGAACTAGAAAGGAGTGTTTCAGCGCTTTTTACAAGTAATGTATCAAGGCTTTTAGGTGAAATCTCATTCCATGCTAACGTTGCAGCAGAAACAAATAGAGAATGTTCTGCTTTTGTTAAGCTAAACCAATTTGTTAACAAGTCTGGAATAAGTTCCTGTAGTTCATGCATCAAGTATTGTCCTGTAATTAATTCACAGTAGGTGTCTTGATAAAGAGTAACAATTTCATCCCATGAGTCGTAAGAATCTACCTCGACGTGTAAAAAAAGGTGATTGATTGTTTGAATCCATAATAAGTAGGTTGACTCATCTTGATAGATTTTCCAAAGTGATGAGACAAGTTGCTTAAATTGAACGGAATCGATTGTATATAAAACTTTTAATGCTTCATAAAAATATTTTGGTTTCATTTGTTTTGTGAATCCTTGATTCACATAACTTGTTAAAATCTCAAACCAATGTAATGATTTCGTTCGAATTCCTTCTTGAACAGCAAGGTCAAGAGCATTGTTCCAATCCTGCTGCTTCTCATAAAAGGAACGAGCAATGGCAGTGATATTTGGATAGTCTGGTTGGAATGAAACTGCTTCACTAATGACCTTAAAAGCAAGTCCCAAACGATTTTGTTCGATGTACAGAGAAAGAAGTTGCAATGAAACTTCCATTGTCAGTGTTGTGTCTTCTGTTTGAATCGATGTATAGATTTCTTCTGCCATTGAAAGCAATCCTAATTCAAAATAAGCGTCTGCTATATTTTTTTTTGCCCATAGAGAGAGATCATTGTTTACTTTCTCCCACTTGAAGATGGCTGTTTCGAAATCTTTATGATGATAATAAACTTCTCCTTGCGCGAAACGAATGTTAGCGATATTGGAAAATTCATTTTCAGCTTCATTTACATATGCTTCCCCAAGTACTTGAGGAGATTGAACAGAATCCTGTTCAGTTAAGAATGTTTCATAGTATACCTTTTGAATCAATTGTTTTTCTATGGTCATGTTTTTTCCCCCTGTATAATTTAGAAAAATGATTTTTATGTAAAAGGATGCATAGTACTCTACACGGATGGAAGATGCATGTAATCTTTTTAAATATATGTTTACTGCCTATATCATTTTTCTTGAGAGTCAAACCGATGCTAAATGTAACTTTTCTTTATTGTAACAAAAATCACGCTTGTGAAGTCGGATTTTCTTATAATTATGAAGTGAAGTATGGATTTATCACGCTATTCGTGAACAATATGCATTCACACCTCAAGGTTCCGAAAAATGAAGATTAAAAGTAGTAAAAAGTTTCATTACAGGTAAGATGAATAGGAGTAGAGTTCATTATAAAAACGATGTATAGTGAATATGTATACCATGTTTGCTTAAAAGATAGAGAGGGTACAATATGGAATAACGATTGTGCATAGGATGTGTCATCCAAATGGAACAACATATTGGTGAGTTAATCTCACATTATGGGTATTTTGGAATTATTATAGCTCTTGCGGGTGGAATAGTAGGTCTGCCAATACCAGATGAGTTTTTGCTGACGTTTGTTGGTTATAATATTTCGAAAGGAACTATGTCAGGGACAGCTGCTTTTTTTAGTGGAATGGCTGGTGCGGTACTTGGAATTACTTTAAGTTACATACTTGGCTTAAAACTTGGACTGCCTGTATTACAAAAATATGGTCCAAAGATAGGAATTAAAGAAAAGCAAATTGAAAAAACGCATGTTTTGTTTGAAAAATATGGTCCTTTTTTAATAATGATTGGATATTTTATACCAGGAGTTCGTCATTTAACTGCATATTTTGCTGGTATGTCGAATTTAACGTTTTGGAGATTTTGTCTATACGCATACGGTGGTGCTTTCATCTGGATTAGCGTTTTTATTGGACTTGGATGGAAACTTGGAGAGAAGTGGCGCTTTGTTGAATATAGTTTGCATCATTATGGAATGTGGATTTTAATTATCTCAGTAGTAGTTGTACTTATTGTGTGGCTCTACATAAGAAGAAAAAAAACCGCTAGTTAAGCGGGTTTTAGCTGAAAGCAATGAAGAGAACACCTGCTGTAATACATACAACACCCATTCCAGTCATGAAGTTTAATTTTTCGCCTAATATAATTATTGCAAGAATAATTGAAAATACAACACTTAATTTATCTACAGGAGCAACTTGTGAAACTTTTCCTGTTTTTAAGGCGAGAAAATAAAACAGCCATGATGAGGCACCAGCTATACCACTTAAAGTGATAAATAGCAGTGCTTTTTTATTCATTAGAACGTCACCAATATTTTGAAATTTTCCTTGTATCATAATTACGCCTATCATAAATAGTGCCATGATGATTGAACGGATAGTTGTTGCCACATTGGCATCGATTCCTTCTAAACCAAATTTTCCAAAAATGGATACAAGTGCTGCAGCAATTGCTGATAATAATGCGAATAATAGCCATGAACTCATAGTAAAATTCCTCCAGTCTTGTATTATTATACATGAAAATCATTCTCAAGTATAACGGATAGCAAGAGGATGTTTTGAATATAACTATGAAAATAGTAAAGGCCCATCTAACATCTTTATGTTAGATGGGCCTTTACTATTATTCTGCAATTTCTTCATATAAAAAGTACGTTACATTATAAATGTGTTCTACTTCATCATCTGTCATAAATAAAAGCTCTTCACGCTCAATTCCCTTTTTCTTTTCAATAAACTCAATCATATTTTTCCGTTCTTCTCTTTTCATCATTTTATTTTTCCCCCCAATCTGTTTTAATACAGTTTATTTAAGTTGATACTATTATATAACAGAATCTTTAGAAAGTTCCATCTTTTTTATCTTTTTTTTGATAAGAACTTTTCGACAAAACAAGCCCTTTTAAAGGGCTTGTTTTCGAATTATAGTCGTAAAAACTCTGGTTGAGTCGTACCAGCACTATCGATGTAGTAAATTGTATTTGGATTGATCTTTATAAGTACATAGTTAGGATCTTCAGGGCCGAGTAACCAGCGTTTTAAGTTGTTGTTCCAAAATTTATTTTTTAATGTTTGCTCTTCTTCAATTGAAGCGGTGCCTTCTACTTCGATATAATCTTCATCCCATTTCTTCCCTTCTCTTCCGAGTAGCACATGTACATTTGAATTTTGTTCGATATCTACTAGCTTTTTGGAATTACGATCTGTTGCGACATATAATACAAAGTCTTCATGAAAAAACATCATAAAACAGCTATGTGGCTTATTTTCACGCATGGTAGCTAATACACCTGTTCTTTGTCCTTCAATAATAGTTGCAATTTTTTCTTTTAAATTCATTTTTTGAGCCCCTTTCTGTTATCCGTAATTGTATTCTGTGAAAACTTGTTGCTTAAAATTTTTTACACTCTTTTATACCTTTTTCTTCAATCGTATTTTTTAAACGTATTTGTGATGAAATGGGACAAGTTAGGAGAAGAATAATGATAATAGTGGGGGAAATACATACGATGGAAGGATGGAAAATATGTTTAATAAAATTTTCTTAATACTTGCACTTGCTGGTGTACCGCTTTCTATTCTTGGAAATACGTTGCATTGGCCACAAACAATTATGTTTGCTGTGTATTGCATTACAATTATTGCTCTCGCTGCTTTTATGGGAAGAGCGACAGAAAGTTTAGCTATTGTTTCTGGACCAAGAATTGGTGGGCTATTAAATGCAACCTTCGGGAATGCGGTTGAACTTATCATTTCAGTTTTTGCATTACAAGCAGGGCTAACTGAAGTCGTACTTGCTTCACTAACTGGTTCCGTTCTTGGAAACTTATTGTTAGTTGGAGGTCTTTCTTTTTTTGTAGGAGGGCTCAAGTATAAAAGACAAAGTTTTAATGTTTATGATGCAAGGCATAATTCGGCCTTACTAATATTTGCAGTTGTTGTAGCATTTGTTATTCCAGAAGTTTTTTCAATGAAGATGAGTATAGACAAAACATATCAATTAAGTATTGGGGTTTCAATCATCATGATTGTCATGTATTTAGCCGCACTATTCTTTAAACTGGTTACGCATCGTGGTGTGTATCAGCATAAAAGCGATGAAGTAGAACATGAGGAAGAGCCTGAATGGTCAAAAGGGAAAGCATTACTTATTTTAGCGATTGCAACAGCGGCTGTTGCTTATGTATCCGAGGCGCTTGTTCATACATTTGAAACGGTAGCAAAATCATTTGGATGGTCGGAATTATTTATCGGGGTTATCATTGTTGCGATTGTTGGTAACGCCGCGGAGCATGCCTCTGCAATTATTATGGCTTATAAAAATAAAGTGAATATTGCAGTTGAAATTGCAGTCGGTTCAACCTTGCAGGTTGCCATGTTCGTTGCCCCTGTTCTCATCATACTTTCGATGTTTTTTACGGTGAAAATGCCCCTTGTATTTACAATGCCGGAACTTGTGTCCATGATTACAGCGGTCTTTTTAACAATTGCAATTTCAAATGATGGAGATACGAACTGGTTTGAAGGAGGAACATTATTAGCCGCTTATCTCATTATGGGAATTGGCTTTTACTTGTTATAAAAAATTGGGATAACAATATTACGGAGAGAAAATAATAGAGATAGTTAATATATAAATCCATTTTGATTTGCAGGCATATAAGTCGCTGCTACGAAGAACAAAAGGTGACCTGCACTTGTTTTCCCTCTTTGTTTTCATTTGGCATGGGGGGACAGGAAGAGGATCTGACCGCTTTTATGCATGACCAGATGCTCTCTCCCACCTAAAAAGAAAGATTTTATGTCGGTTTTTCAATTTGTATTTAATAGCTATTTAAATGATTTATACACTCTTAAATTAGGAAGGGGTAAAGTAGGTGAAACGAGTGTACAGCATATGTCTTTCAACTATGGTCTCGTTTATTTTATTATTTCCTTATAGTAGCTCTGCAAAGACAACAATAAACGTAAAGATGCCTTCATCTGTTTTGAATATTTCAAAGGACAATACGTATCCAAATGAAGTGCAAGATTTACCGCGTTTGCAGCCAAGTGAACTAGCGAAAGAATTACTGAAAACATCGACCATTCGAATCGAAAACCCAGATTTAATTCGGATGTTTAATGAAACGTCGATTTCAAATGCACCTCTTGCAGTTGGCTATAGGGCGAAAATTTATTTAGGTCAATGGCCGTTAAATTATGAATCAACAGATACAACGATAAATTGGGAATATAAGCAAGTAAATCGTAATGTATATGATAACCGTGGTGTGGAGCGGTTATATCCGCTTCGGTACAAACAAGAATCGCAAAAAACGATAGAAGGTGGTTTAACAGCCTATATTAAAGATACAGATGATGTGAAAAAGATGATTCTTTTAAAGGCGATGGAGAAGGTGCAGCTTCCCCTTTCTTTTAAAACAACAATTGGTTATGGTACTGGGAATGGGCGTGTATATAATATCAGCCCAAAACAACTTGGGTATTTATATGCATATACACCAGCGGTAAATGAAAAAGGAAAAGTTACATTTGGAGAAGTATATCTTGTTTTAAAAGGAAATCAGAAGAGGCTTGTCATTAAAAATATTACTTCACAAGGAATTGGGGCATCTATTCCTATACAAGATTATGTATCCTTTAAATTTATTTCTTCGCCTTATCCACAATAGCAAAAAAACGTCAGCTAAATATGCTGACGTTTTTTTGCTACAGTGTAATATTTGTTTCTTTTGTTAAGAAATCCTCGGTTGGATAATAGCTGTTTTTCACAAGAATATTTGGCCCAAGGCATTTTACAGCAGGGCAGTGACAGCTTAGTGATTTCGCTGTTTTCGAACTACACCATCTGTCGTAGGCTTCTTGTAATGTGTTTGTTTGAATGTTACCAAGCAGTGGAATATCACCAAAGTCTGTTACGATAATGTTGCCATCAAAAATATTTACATTTAAGCGAGAACGCCCATCTGGATCGTTACGAACCGTCACGTTTTTGCTTAAATGTAATTTTCTTAATGTAGCTAAGTCACGTTCATCATTACTACATGCGTAGAAAGGTAGTGTGCCAAATAACATCCATATATTTTCATCACGAATATCTAATAAATGCTCGATTGCACTTCGAATTTCATCTTTTGTTAAAATTTCAAGGTTGCTAGCAAAATCACTTGGGTACATAGGGTGTACTTCATGGCGCTTACAGCCCATTTCTTCGACGATTTGACGATGAATGTGTTCAATATGTGGCAGGGTACGTTTATTTAACATTGTTTCTGCTGACACGAGAACACCTGCATCTGATAAAGCTTTACTATTTGTAATCATTCGTTCAAATAGTTTAGCACGTTGTTCATAAGTAGGTTTGCGCTCCATCATTGCAAATCCACCTTCAACGAAATCATCAATTGTTCCCCAGTTATGTGAAATATGCAACACATCTAAATAAGGAATAATTTGTTCATAACGGGCTAAATCTATAGTTAAGTTTGAGTTGATTTGAGTGCGAACGCCTCGTTCATGGGCATATTTTAAGAGTGGTGTTACATAGTTGTCGACGGATTTTTTTGAGAGCATTGGTTCTCCGCCTGTAATACTTAAAGAACGTAAATGAGGAATCTCATCTAATCGTTTTAATAAAAGTTCCATTGGAAGCGGATTTGGATCTTTTGGCTGTAATGTATAACCAACAGCACAATGCTCACAGCGCATATTGCATAACGTTGTCGTTGTAAATTCAACGTTTGTTAATAGTAGTTTGCCGTACTCTTCAAGGTCCATATACGCTTCCCATGGATCGTAAGAAGGAGTAATCGGCTTCATTGTTTGTGATATACTCATCTGAAATACTCCTTTGACTGTTGAAATAACAATTTGTCCATCCTCTATAATAGAAGAATATGGACGTTTTATAAAGTGAAACTTTTTTCAGTGGGGGGTTCTTCATCCGCCACTGAGAATTAGTTGAACCAATCGGGCTTTTATGGGCAGTTGATCCCCAAACTAATTTCTTTGTTTTTGCTGAGTTTTAAGGCGGGGGTCTTACTGCCCGTTAATGCGGGGTAAAGTGAAACTTTTTGTAACAAGAATTCTTCATCTGTTGATTTCACTTCAAGTGATGGAGGAAGTAAATTAAATGTCTGCTTGTATGTAATCAAGTATTGTGGCAAAAATGATGAAAATTCATGTTCGTGATAATCATTTTTGCGGTATAATAAGAGTAACTCGAATAAAAAGGAGAGTGCCTTTGTGGGAAAAGCAATTCAAGATAAAGATTCACAATTAGTATATTTAAAAGAACGTTTAAATATGTTCATCGAAGTAATTGATACAATTGAACCAGAAGAGGTAGAATTAGAAGATGTAGATCGTCTTCTTGCGATGTTAGATGAATTAGAACTGAAATGTGAGCAATTTAAAAAAGACGAATAATATAAAACGGCTGCCAATTATATATTGGTAGCCGTTTTCTGTAAATGCGCTGTTTTATTAGAAAATATATAGATTTCCTGCCCGATTAAATAGAAGGACTATGGAAAAAAGGGTATAATCAAGTTGTGAAAAATTTCGTTTGATCTTAAGAGTCATAAAATAAAAACAAAGACTCTAGAGACTTAAGGGTAAAAATTTCATCTCGTAGCGTTTTGGTAGCGTTCACAATTGAGGGGGAAGTAACAATGGAAAAGCTTCAAGAAAGTATGTATCAACTGATTGTTGAAACATCAACGAATTTACCGAAAGATGTTCGTCGTGCAATTCAACGAGCAAAAGAACGAGAAAATGCAGGGACTCGTTCTGCAATGGCGCTTGGCACCATTACAAATAACATTAAAATGGCAGATGAAAACATCTCTCCAATTTGCCAAGATACAGGGATGCCAACCTTCAAAATTTATACACCAGTTGGCGTAAATCAATTACAAATAAAAGAAGCAATTTACAGTGCGCTTGAGCGGGCGACACAGGACGGGAAACTTCGTCCGAATTCTGTTGATTCTCTTTTCGGAGATAATAGCGGTAATAACTTAGGACCAGGTACACCTGTGATTAAGTTTGAGCAGTGGGAGAAAGATTATATTGATGCTCGTTTAATTTTAAAAGGGGGCGGCTGTGAAAATAAAAATATTCAGTATAGCTTACCTTGTGAATTAGAAGGACTTGGACGAGCAGGTCGTGATTTAGAAGGGATTCGTAAATGCCTTCTTCATGCGGTATATCAAGCACAAGGACAAGGGTGTAGTGCAGGAGTAATCGGTGTTGGTATCGGGGGAGACCGTACGTCAGGTTATGAGTTGGCAAAAAATCAGCTATTTCGCACATTAGATGATGTGAATCCAATTCCTGAATTACAGAAGCTTGAAGAATACGTATTAGAGAATGCGAACAAGCTTGGCATTGGTACGATGGGATTTGGTGGAGAAACAACTTTACTTGGTTGTAAAATTGGAGTATACAATCGTCTGCCAGCTAGTTTCTATGTGTCTGTTGCATATAATTGCTGGGCGTATCGTCGCCTTGGTGTAACAATTCATCCTGAAACAGGTGAGATTATCGATTGGTTATATCAAGAAGGTGAAAATACACTTCAACAAGAAGCGGAGCACGCAAAAAGTGAGCAGCGTGAAATTGTACTGCAGGCACCAATTACCGAGGAGCAAATTCGTGAACTTCGCGTTGGAGATGTCGTTACCATTAACGGGATGATGTACACAGGCCGTGATGCAATTCATAAGCATTTAATGGATAACGATTGCCCGGTAGATTTAAATGGACAAATCATTTATCACTGTGGTCCAGTTGTAGTGAAAGATGAAAATGACAATTGGAAAATTAAAGCGGCAGGTCCAACGACAAGTATTCGTGAAGAGCCATATCAAGGCGACATTATGAAGAAGTTTGGTATTCGTGCTGTCATCGGTAAAGGCGGCATGGGAGCAAAAACATTAGCGGCACTAGCAGAACATGGTGGTGTATATTTAAATGCAATCGGTGGTGCTGCGCAGTATTATGCAGAATGTATTAAAGAAGTGAAAGATGTCGACTTCTTACAATTTGGTATTCCAGAAGCAATGTGGCACATACGTATTGACGGCTTTAAAGCTGTTGTAACAATGGACTCTCATGGTAATAGCCTACATGCAGATGTAGATAAAACATCATTTGAAAAATTAGCAAGCTTTAAAGAACCGGTATTTAAGTAAGTGGAAAAATGCATCTCGAATCATTCGAGGTGCATTTTTTTGGTACATATAGAAAAATTTGTTTAGAATGAAAGAAATATTGAAAACAGAAACTACAGGTACGATGATATATGGAAAGGAGACTATTTATGAAGCATAGATGGTTATATATAGGTCTCATTTTTTCAATTATAATGACACTTGTTCCAGTTTCTGCTTTCGCGTATACGAACGCACCAAATCACTGGGGGATTCCGCGAGCAAAAAATGAGACTCCGCCAGATGCAGGGAAAAAATTTACTGATCTACTCCGGGGTAATGGTGGTTTTTATTTAGGCGACACGAAGAAAAAAGATATATATTTAACATTTGATAATGGATATGAAAATGGGTATACTGGAAAAATTTTGGATGTGCTAAAAGAAAAGAAAGTGCCAGCAACATTTTTTGTAACGGGTCATTATATAAAGACGCAAAAAGAGTTATTATTAAGGATGAAAAATGAAGGTCACATTATTGGAAACCACTCTCGAAGCCATCCTGATTTTACAACTGTAAATGATGAGAAACTTCGTGAAGAATTACAAAGTGTAACAGATGAAATTAAAAAAGTAGCTGGACAAAAAGAAGTGAAATATGTACGTCCTCCCCGTGGGATTTTTAGTGAGCGTACGCTAGCTCTTGCGAAAGAAATGGGATATTATAACGTATTTTGGTCGCTTGCATTTTTAGATTGGAAAGTAGATCAGCAAAGAGGATGGCAATATGCCCATAATAATGTAATGAATATGATTCATCCAGGATCCATTATATTACTTCATGCTATATCAAAAGATAATGCAGAAGCGCTTGCGAAAATCATTGATGATTTGCGCGAGAAAGGGTATCATTTTAAAAGCCTGGATGATTTAGTAAAAAGCAATCAGCCGTAAGCATGTATGCTTACGGTTTTCTCATGCTATAATGATGTGTAAAAAGGATGGGGAAACGTATGTGGAGCGAACATGTTACGTTAAAGGATTCGTACCATTTTGAAGAGGTACTCAGGCGTTTGTCTTTTGATCCACTCAATGTTGTTCAATTAGAAGAGAAAATAGTTTATGTCCCACTTCTTATGGATGAAGAACAAATTGTTGTCCGCGTACAAGGAATTGGTACACTTCAAAACCCACAATTTTGGGTTTCAAGTCAGACAGGTAAACAAGAGAAGGTTATGAAACGCATCTATTCCATTTTTCAATGGAATGAATCTTTTCAAGATATACAAACCCATTTTAGAAACACATCATTACGTCCACTTTTTGAAACATATGCCTATACACCACTTGTTTTAGAGTTTGATTATTTTGCTTGTCTTCTTCGTTGTATTATTCATCAACAAGTTCATTTGAAATTTGCTACTTCTCTTACAGAACAATTTGTAAAGCGATATGGAACAGAGAAGAATGGCGTTTTCTTTTTCCCAACACCAGAAAGGGTAGCGAATATTTCAATAGAAGAGCTCAGAAATCAGAAATTTAGTCAACGAAAAGCTGAATATATGGTAGGACTAGCAAAACATATTGTGGAAGGTAAGTTAAATTTAGTGGAGCTAGAAAAACAAACAGAAGAAGTAGTAGCAGCACAATTGTTACCAGTGCGAGGTATTGGTGCATGGACGGTGCAAAACTTTTTACTGTTTGGGCTCGGACGGAAAAATATGTTCCCGAAAGCAGATATTGGGATTCAGCGTGCACTTCAAGGTATATTTCAATTAGAGAATAAACCAGATGATGCATTTTTAGAAAAAATGAAACAAGAGTGTGAACCATACTGCAGTTATGCAGCGTTGTATTTATGGAAAAGTATAGAGTAGAGGTGTAACAATGGTACAAAAGCAACATGAGAGTAAGTTAGAAGTTGGTCAAACGTTTCCTGTGACAATTAAGCGTCTAGGGATTAACGGAGAAGGCGTTGGTTATTTTAAGAGACAAGTTGTTTTCATTCCAGGAGCATTACCAGGAGAAGAAGTTGTTGCGGAAACAACGAAAATTCAGCGTGGCTTTGCTGAAGCGAAAGTGAAAAAAATTCGTAAAGCATCACCGCATCGCGTAAAACCGCCATGCCCAGTATATGATGAATGCGGTGGTTGTCAATTGCAGCATTTAGATTATAAAGAACAGTTGAATCAAAAGCGAGATATTGTTGTACAAGCCTTTGAAAAGTATATGAACGGAAGCATGGAAGCTGACATTCGTCCAACACTTGGTATGGGCAACCCATGGCATTATCGTAATAAGAGTCAATTACAAGTAGGACGTAAAGATGAAAAAGTGATTACAGGATTATATAAACAGAACTCACATCAATTAATTGATATTTCTCACTGCATGATTCAGCATAAAGCAACAAACGAAGCGACAAAAGTTGTACGACGTATATTAGAAAAATTGAACATTTCTATTTACAACGAGAAAAAACAAAAAGGTCTAGTGCGTACAATTGTGACACGTGCTGCAGTTCAAACAGGGGAAGTACAAGTCACATTAATTACAACAAAAGAAGAATTACCAAATAAAGAGCAATTTATCGCAGAAGTACAAAAACAAATGCCAACAGTCAAATCGATTATGCAAAATGTGAACTGGCGTAAAACATCTGTTATTTTCGGTGACAAAACATTCAACTTAGCTGGAAAAGAAGTCATTCAAGAAACACTCGGTGATTTATCATTTGAATTATCAGCACGTGCATTCTTCCAGTTGAATCCAGAACAAACTGTTGTCCTTTACAACGAAGCGAAAAAAGCTGCTGCGTTAACAGGAAAAGAAAAAATCGTTGATGCATATTGTGGCGTTGGTACAATTGGACTTTGGCTAGCAAATGATGCAGCAGAAGTGCGCGGTATGGATGTCATTCCAGAAGCGATTGAAGATGCAAAGACAAATGCAAAGCGTCACGGATTTACAAATACAAGGTACGAAGCTGGAAAAGCAGAACAATGGCTACCGAAATGGGTGAAAGAAGGCTGGCGCCCAGATGTAATCGTAGTTGACCCTCCTCGTACAGGTTGTGACGATAAGTTGCTTGAAACAATTTTAAAAGTACAACCAAAGCAAGTTGTTTATGTTTCTTGCAATCCTTCATCATTAGCGCGTGATGTGAAAGCATTAATGAAGAGTTATGAAGTGGAATATGTACAACCGGTTGATATGTTCCCGCATACGGCGCATGTGGAAAATGTAGTAAAGCTTGTTAGAAAAGAAAATTAAAGGTGTGGCAGTGAGAGATAGGTCTTATCGAAAAATCGATAAGGCCTAATTTTTATTTAGGATGAATTACCCTGAACCGCATTATAAGTAACCGATAGTGATTTGATTTTAAAAGTGAATTGTTTATTTTAGGTCTATCGGAATAATTTTAATAAAGTGAAACTTTAATCAGTGGGGGTTTTCTTCATCCCCCACTGATTATTAGTTGAACGAATCGGGCTTTTACGGACAGTTCATCTCCCACCTAACGTCTTTGCTTTCGCTGAATTTTGAGGTGGGAGTGTTACTGTCCTAAAATAGCGGGATAAAAATTAGAATTAAGAAATTAGCACTGATCTTTGTATGATGGAGTGCTGTTTTATTTGTTTTTTATTACTATATCAACTCTGATTACTTTAACTTTAATTCGTATGTAATTAAATAATATGATGATTAAAGGATTATACAAATATTGGGTAAAACAAAGTATACTCAATATAGATAAATATAATTGATTTAATTAGGAGTGATTTTTATATTTAAGCAAAATGCAAAAAGGATACTTATATCATTATTAACAAACCCAATATTAATAATTGGATATTGGATTTTTTGTTATGAGTTAGCTTTATTCTGTATGTATGGAAGAATGAATTATAATATTTATATTTTATTATTATGTATAGTATTTTTTATATCTGTAATTACATTTACGACAATGAGAATTATAAAAGATAAAGAATATGAATCTAAAAAATTAATTAATTTAAATGCATGGAAATATATTTCTATTATCATTATTGTTGTAATCACATCATTTTATGGTGTAAAGATTTATAAAAGTGCAACAAATTATGAAGGCAAACTTGCATGGTTTATAGAAAGATTAAAAAATGAAAGATCAGTTAAATTTGAACATAATAATATATATGAATATGGGGTAGAAGGCATTTTTGAAGATATAAATAAAAAATATACTTTGCCAAAGAAATTATATATGGCAACTGATTTTGATCTTACATTTCATTCAGATGGAACAATCACAGCGTTTGATACATTTGTTTATGGGAAAAATGCTGATGGGAAAGAGGAAACTTACTTAATAACTTATAATAAAAATAAGTCACAAGATATTACTATAATACGAAATGGATATGCAAAACCTGATTATGATGAAGATAAACTAGTAGAACCTCTAATTAAAACGGTTAAGGCTATTCCAGTTAAGAAAACAGTTAGTAAGTGGAATGAAAGTAAGTATGAATTGGTCTATTATGGAAAAAGGAATTGGGGATACAATACAGAGGGAATTATTAATATTAATGAGGATGGTACGGAGCATAATCTTAAAGAAGCAACTTCTGAAATCATTGGATACACTGTATCTATATTTGTCCCTGGAAAAGAGAAAGAGTTAGTACCGGCTAGATATAACTTAATAGGTGACCCGAATTGGAGTAAACCAAATCAAAAGAGTTCTAAAGAGAAGCAACAAGATTTAACGAATAGCAAGGAACAGTTTTACCTATCAAAAGAAGTTGGTTATAAACTAAATATGACAGAGAAAGCATTAGGTAGTGCTTTTTATTCACTAAGCAAGACTACTGATGGAGGTAAAACATGGGAGGTTATAAATACAGACCCATTTAACAGAGGAATTGGTAGTGTATCAGGAATAACCTTTATAAATGATAAACTTGGATTTTTAGGAGCAGTCAGACCTTCTGGTAACGAGGGAGAGTTATATCGTACAGATGATGGGGGCTTATCTTTTAAAAAAGTAAATTATCCGCCTCATGAAGTGAAATTAGATCATACACAGTCTATAATAAGTCCTTTTGATTCTCCAGGTATGCCTTATGAGAAAGATGGAGTTTTTAATATGTTAGTTGGACAAGGAGCAGACGGAGATTATAATGGCGATAGTAGCGCACTTTATCAATCAAAAGATAAAGGAGAAACATGGGAATATATAAAGGAAGTTGAAAAATAGTTAGAGTTAGTACTAAAGGTGAATAAATAAAATGGCCTCCGTTGCAGGTGCAACGGTGAACAATACTATAAGTAAATAGGTTTAAGTATATAACTGTTTTTCCACCCCGCACAGGAGAAGTACGGAGCATAAATAATAAAAACAAAGAAGCAGAAAATCACTTAGGATTTCCTGCTTCTTTGTTTTTATAAAGAAAATACTTGAGAGACTGCTATTAGCTAGTACACGACAACCGGTTCATAAGTACTGAGATTATCATACACGGTTTTCGCAACACTAGGAGAGAGGTTGACACATCCGCCTGAACCTCCCGTTAAATAGGCATTATTTGCCCAGTTTGTCCGCCAGCCAGCATCGTGGAACCCTTGTCCGCCGTTTGTGAACGGAGCCCAGTAATCTACCTTAACGGAATAATCAGGTTTACCTACTGCGCTGCCTTTGAGTGTGTACGGTGATCGTTTATAGAGGATATACCACACACCCGGTGATGTATCTTCACTCGTACTATGTTTACCTGTCACTACATTCGTTGTGACTGCCAAATTTCCATCTTTGTAGATCCAAATTTGCTGTTCTGCAATCGACACTTCCGCATACGTGTCTCCAATGCCATTATTCGCTGTTGTTTCATAACCGATGCCTTCTTTATTCCAGCCATTTCCGTAAATATTAGAAGCGGAAAGCGATTTTTCCCCTTTTTCGAAGGCTTCTTGGATTCGTTTTGCTTCTTTTGCAACATCTATTGCCCAGCCATAGCCTTGTCCTTTTACTGATATGACCGAACCAGAATGGGTTTTAAATGTGAAGTCTTTATTTAATGTTGATTTAGAATTATTAATTTCAGTAATCTTGTTCTTAATGTCGCTCGCGTCGATTGTAACCTTCATATCCTTTGACATAGAGGCATTTTTAATTAGATCTTTAGCTTTTAAAGAGTAAACTTCATTCTGTACCTTATAATCAATGGTTTGTTGAAGAAGATCCTGTAGTGCTTTCTCTTCTTTTTTTACAATAGGATTGTTTTCTTTAATAGGCTGTATGTATACAGGCTTCAGATGGATTTCACTTTTATACTTCTGCTTGTCGTAATCCTTTAATAGACTAACGACATCATACTGTTTTCCATCAATGCTTTTTGAGATAACAACTTTGCCCTGTTCGAGCTTCGCCATAGCATCTTGAGGCGCTTTTAAATCTTTATTCATAGATAAGAGCTTTTCTTCTACAAGTTTTTTCATTGTTTTACTTCGATACTGATCCGCCTTTTCTGGTAGCAGCGAATAATTTTTTTCCTTTGAGGAAGGGGAAAATGTCCATTGGCTTTTTAATAGTTTCTTAACTTTAGGCAAATCTTCTTCCGTAAGTTCCGTTTGCGTATCTTTTTCATCTAAAATTTGTTGTTGGCCGACATAGACTTTGTTCTCTAATCCAGATGCTTTTAATTTCTGCATTGCCTGATCAGCAGTCAGACCGCCGACTTTTGTGTCATTAATCGTAACATGTGAATTGAAACGGGTTGCCTGATAATAACTCATTCCCCCAATTAGAAGTGCAATTATAACGACGCCACCCGCTGTGATAAACTTCCAATTTTTAAAACGCTTGCTTGAGTTTACCCGTTTTCTATCAACTTCTTCAACCGATTCATTTATTGTGTTGTTGTTCATAAATATTTCCTCCACATACCTAATATAATCCCAGTATCAAAGTCAACCGACTTTAAACTAGTGTTTTTGCATCCAAAACAAAACCAATGATTAGTGTACCTTATTATTCTTAAATTTTCACTTTTTTTTTACCAAATTTTACAGTATTGAGTTGGTCAAATTTGAATTTTTGTTCATAGAATGAACGTGTTAATAACCAGTAGATAAACCAAAGGGATTATAAAGTTTCACATAATTTATCTTCTTTAATCCTTTTTTTAGGCAGTTATATTATATAATTAGGATATATTATCCATACAAGTTTGAGGAGTATTAATCAATTAGAAATATATCTTAAGAGTAAGTAAGATGAGGAAAGAAAGAGCACCTCCTTGGTAAGACAAGAGGTGTTTCAATTTGAAATACGATGACAATGTGAAAGTCAAATGACGCGATAAATTACAATAACCGAAAGTGAACTTTGCAGCCTCGTTAAACGTAACCTAGCGATAGGAAAAAAAGGGAGAAAGGCAATAAAATGTACACAACAGTCCTACATATAACAGGCTTATTTTGTAGCACATAGAGAATGACATATAGAATTGTATACCCCAAATCCTTCTTAAATGATAGCTAAATTCTTTCGATTCACAATGAATAGCCCCTTCCATCCCCCTTGTAAGCCCCTTAAAAGCCCCTTAAAAGCCCCTTACAAGTAATAAATCATTACAAAAACAAAACAAAAAACTACTACTACAAGAATCTCCCCGAAAGAAATAAAAACGTAGTAGTAATTTTTTATAAAATTAAATTACCCAATTTCCTCACTTGTCTTTATATCTATTAAGGAAACGGCAATTTCATATTTGCCGTAAAAGGTGGGAGGGATCAATATGGCAGTATACCGGAATGTACAGGTGAATTTTTGGCAGGATGATTTTGTATTGGACTTAACGCCGGAGGAACGATACTTTTACATATACTTGCTGACATGCTCTAAAACGACGCAATGCGGCATTTATCCGTTGCCGAAGCGTTTGGCGGAGATGGAAACAGGCTATAACCGGGAGACTGTTGAGAAGCTACTGCAGCGGTTTATTGACTATGGAAAAATATTATATGATGCAGAAACGAAGGAGCTATACATCCAGAACTGGGTGCGCTATAACCCAGTTACGAACACGAACATCGAGAAATGTGTGTTGCGTGAGCTAAAGACTGTGAAAAGCAAAAAGTTTTTACATATGTTTCTTCAAAAATGTTTGGAGGAAGGGCTGAGCATTCCGCTGTTATTGGAGCATTTTGGTATGCCGGTTGAAGAGTCTCAAGCTGTTCCTCAAGATGATGCCGAAAGCTGTGAAACAGATGGGGAAATTGATTTGGGAGGTAATGTATTCACGTTTTATGAACAAAACTTTGATAGCTCGTCACCACATACGATGGAGGAACTGAATGCGTGGATGGATGATCTGTCAGATGAACTTGTATTGAAAGCACTCCAGATTGTCTATGAAAATAACAAGCGGACGCTTGCTTATCCCGCATTAACGGGCAGTAAGACCCCACCTTAAGATTCAAAGAGAATCAAAGAAGGTAGGTGGGGGATAACTGCCCGTAAAAGCCCGATTGGTTCAACTAACCATCAGTGGGGGGAAAGCCCCCCCACACTGATGGAAGTTTCACTTTATGTGAAGGGCATTTTACGGGACTGGCATGAAAAAGGATATACGAGGCTTAGTGAAGTAGAGGAAGCAGCAGTGAGGTTTCGGAAGAAGGAACTGTCTGTTGCCCATGATACTGAGAAATTTCTAAATGATTGTGAAGAATGGGAGAAAAACGTACCGTCTGAAGAAGAGCTACGGAGGTTTTTAACGGAACATGGGTGGCGTCCGTGACTTAGATTGTACACTATTGATTTCATATGTATAGTTCATGCGCATAATACATTGGCAGAAGTAGACACTAAATGAGCTATCTTGTGTTACTATGAAAAGAAGATTACGAAAAATATCATAGAATGCTTAAAATTTTTGTTTTATGTAACGGAAAAAGAAAGGCGGTGAGTCTGTTAATAAAAACATGAATAGGCAAATGTCTATGTTTTTAATAGCAGAAAACAATGAACAATTACAAATTAACAATTCAATATGACGGCGGCCGCTATAAAGGCTGGCAACGTCTTGGAAATAATGATAATACGATTCAAGGAAAAATCGAAAGTGTATTATCAGAAATGGTTGGACACGAAATAGAAATCATGGGATGCAGCAGAACAGATGCTGGTGTACATGCTTTGAATCAAGTAGCGAACTTCAAGGTCGATGAAAAATTAGCAGAACCGAAAATTAAGAAGTATTTAAATCAATACTTACCAAACGATATTAGTATTAAGGATGTGGAGTTAGTCTCTGAACGTTTCCATGCTCGCTACAATTCGAAAGCGAAGACGTATTTATATAAAATTTGGAATGAGGAACATACGAATCCATTTATGCGTAAATACAGCATGCATGTTGGGAAAAAGTTAAATATTGAAAACATGCAAAAAGCAGCGCAATATTTAATTGGTTCACATGATTTTACTGCTTTTTCTAATGCTAAATCTAAAAAAAAATCTATGGTTCGTGAAATATATATGCTCGATGTCGTGGAAAGTGAAGGTTTCATCCAAATTAGAGTGAGCGGAAATGGATTTCTTCACAATATGGTGAGAAAAATCGTTGGAGCGTTAGTAGAAGTTGGATTAGGTCAGTTAGATGCTGAAGTGATCCCACAAATTTTAGAAGCGAAACAACGAAATCAAATTAATTGTCTTGCGGATGCGAGTGGGTTGTATTTGGAGAAGGTTGATTTTTAGGAAAAAATAAAGACCGTCCTTTCGGAACGGCCTTTATTTTTTGTGCTTATAGAACATTCTAAGATTACGTATTTAGCCCATACTTTTTTAATCGATATTGCAAGTTTTGTCTACTTAATCCTAAGTATTTTGCGGCTTGCGAGATATTTCCATTATGTTCTTTAAGAATTTGAATAATATATTCTCTTTCCATTTCTTTTATTGTGTTCTTTAAAGTTTTCGATGTATGATCTAATTTATCTGTTTCCCATCTAGCTAGAGGAGGTTGAATAGGGAATTCGTTTTTTGTTAGCTCATAAAAACGAGCTGGGGTATGGGATGTTGTAATAACGTCCTCATCTTCAATTAAGTTCATAGCCCCTTCAATTATGTGCTCTAATTCGCGTATATTGCCGGGCCAATCGTGTTTATAGAAGAAATTTATTACGCTGTCATCCACACCTTGTACTCGTAAACCAAACTGCATATTATATTTTTCAATAAAGCTATGAAGAAGCGGTAAGATGTCTTCTTTCCGCTGTCTTAAAGGTGGGAGAAATAAAGTGACGACGCTTAGTCTGTAATATAAATCTTTTCGCAGGCGATTATGCGTGATAGCTTCAATCGGATCTTCATTAATGGTAGTTATGATTCGAACGTCGACTTCTTTTTCTTGTGATCCGCCGATTCTTCGTATTGTTTTATCTTGTATTGCCCGCAATAATTTGGCCTGAAGTGCAGGGCTTAGCGAGTTAATTTCATCTAACAATAAAGTTCCACCATGGGCTTCTTCAAATAAGCCTGGTTTATCGATTGCGCCTGTAAAAGCTCCTTTATTCGTACCGAATAATAAGCTTTCCATTAAAGTTTCAGGAATGGCAGCACAATTTTGTGAGATAAAAGGTTTTCCAGCACGTTGACTTTCATTATGAATACTTTGTGCAAATAGTTCTTTTCCAGTTCCTGTTTCTCCCACAATCAGTATAGAGGAAGAGGTACGCGTTACTTTTTTTGCTTCTGTAATAACCGATTGAATCGCACCTGAATTACCTATTATATGATTGAAGGTAAATTTCGTATGATGCCCTCGAATCGCGCCTCCTTTACTCGTTTGCCTTAATGGAGGAAATTCTTTTACGATTTCAACAGCGCCCTTGATTTTTCCATTCTTCACTATAGGGAAGGTGTCATTAATCGTTGTAATCTCTTGCCTCTTATTATTAAAATAAGTCTGTTTTATATTTTTCTTTGCTTTTCCAAGTGTTAATGCTCCTATAAGAGTACTATTCTGGTTTTCTTCAAAAACAAATACTTCTAAAAGATTTTTATATAGTACATCTTTATGATCCATCGATTCAATCTCCATCATTTTGCGGTTATAAATGATCGTCTTACCTTCTTCGTTAATCATGTGAATGCCAATATCAATTTCATTCAGTAAAGTTTCATATAGCATATTCATTTCAACTAATTTTTTGAAATTGATTTCTTCTGTATACATGTTTCATCTTCTCCTTGTTATACCTTATGAAGACTGATTTTTCTTAATTTTAATAAAATTTTTGCGAGTATGCAAAAAAAATTTGCGTGTTTAAGGTGAAAAATCTTTAAAAGAGAAGAAAGATATTGCGTGGAATTCAGATTTTTTCAGTACTATCTCTTAATCCTAAGTAAGAAATTAGGTTGGTATATATCTTGCATGAATAGTAGTTGAATCTTATAAATTTGGAGGTGGGGAAAAGAGTTACATGCGCACTTAATAAGAAAGAGGGGTTTAAAAGATGAAAACAGTAATAGAAAACGTGTACAGCCCTTGCTATGGCAGAGTTACAAAATTATTTATTAATGAAAGTTCCTACGTATATGAGTGGGAGAAATTAGCTTTAATTGAAACAATGGATGAACGGAAAGTAGAAGTTAAAGTGGGAATCAGCGGTTATGTGGAATTGCTAGAAGTAGAAGAAGGACAAGTTATCACGGAGCAAACATTATTAATAACAGTCAGGGATGATTTATTGATTACAGGAAGTGATTAATATAGTCCTTCTGGATGATGTACCGTTTTCTAAGGATCTTTTAAACAATTGTGGAAAATTATAAAAAAATTTTAGTAACAACTATTTATCGTGTGATAGTATTTCCTTGGATTGGGAGATTTTCTTTTGAAAAATCTCCCTCTTGTTACAAGTCTATCGTAATCATGAGTATGCACTTTATTTTTTTATATTATTTTTTAAAGCGTTTACATTTCTGCTAGGGGGCTCATATGGAAAAGCAAAATCAGGAGTTAAAGCGAGAGCTAAAAAGTCGACACATATTTATGATTGCACTTGGAGGGGTTATTGGCACAGGTCTTTTCTTAGGATCAGGTTATACAATTCATGAAGCAGGGCCAGGCGGTGCGATTGTAGCGTATCTTGTTGGGAGCTTTGTTATGTATTTAACGATGCTTTGTCTTGGAGAGTTAGCTGTTGCTATGCCGAATGCAGGATCTTATCAAATGTATGCTACAAAGTATATTTCGCCTGCGGTAGGTTATGTAGTTGGTTGGATGTCATGGTTAAACTGGGCTGCTACGATAGGGATTGAGTTGATTGCAGTAAGTATTTTAATGAAGCGCTGGTTTCCACATGTACCATCTTGGATATGGTGCGTCGTGTTTGCAGTCCTTCTTTTTTCGATTAATGCATTATCCTCACGGAGTTTTGCAGAGGTTGAGTTTTGGATTGCCGGCATTAAAGTAATTATAATTATTGCATTTATTATTTTAGGCGGGGCAGCGATGTTTGGATTTTTACATATGAAAGGAAATGACGCAGCACCGATGCTTTCAAACTTTACTGATCACGGGGGACTGTTCCCAAATGGACTGAAAGCGATTCTAATTACCATGATTGCCGTTAATTTCTCCTTCCAGGGGACCGAAATTGTTGGGATTACGGCCGGTGAGAGTGAAAACCCGGAGAAAACCATTCCGAAAGCAATTAGAAATACAGCTTGGCGTATATTCATTTTCTTTATACTTTCTATGTTTATACTCGCTGGGTTATTCCCATGGGAAAAAGCGGGATTAGTAGAAAGTCCATTCGTAGTTGTATTTGATAAAATTGGGATTCCGTATGCCGCAGATATTATGAACTTTGTTATTATTACAGCGGTGTTATCAGTAGCAAATTCGGGCTTATATGCAACTTCTCGTATGCTTTGGTCTATGTCGAAGCAAGGGATGATTAGTCCGATTTTTGGGAAGTTATCTAAAAAGGGTGTTCCTATTTATGCATTACTTACAAGTACAATTTTTGGTTGTCTTTCTTTATTATCTGGTATATATGCAGAGGATACAGTTTATTTATGGCTTCTTTCTATTGCAGGATTCGGTGGAATACTAGTCTGGGCATCGATTGGTTTATCAAATTTTCTTAGTAGAAGAATGTACGTAAAGCAAGGCGGGGATATTAAGGATTTGAAATTTAAAACGCCGTTGTATCCGTTTGTGCCACTTCTTTGTTTCGGATTAAATATGACTGTAATCGTGGGCATGGCTTTTATTCCAGATCAACGTATGGCATTGTATTGTGGTGTTCCATTTATGATTGTTTGTTTACTGTTTTACCGTGTTACAAAAAATAAGAAAAAATCAATGGAACACATTGAAAAGAAGGACACAATAGAAGTAAAAAGTTTATGATGGAATTTTAGGTTTGATTTTTATGTAGATGAGTAATAGTGTTATACAAAATCAACCGTAGGGAAATTCTAGATATGTCAGCAACAGTAACAGATGGCGGGGGTTTAGTGAGTTCAATATTCCGGCTGTCATTTATGGACCAGGGACTTTAGAGGAAGCGCATTCTGTAAACGAGAAAGTTGAAATTAGCCAGTTAATTGAGTTTAGGAAAGTTATTGTGGCTTTTATATACGAGTGGTGTCATACACAAAAATAAGAAAAAATTAAGGTTTTCATAATAAAGAGATAAGGTACATTATGTAATATGAAAGGTACCTGTCGTGGAATCGTACAAGCTTTTATGTTTGTACGATTTTTTTAGTAGGAACTATTTCAAAATCTAGGTAAGCTAAGCTTCCGAAATAGTTCCATATGTTCTCCAAGAAATCCTCTACGTTTTTTTTCTCATTTCAGCCAACTTCTCTTTTGCTAATTCCACTGCGATAGCATCATCTAAATAGCCAATTGGAAATATATAATCAGGGATAATGTCTGTTGATAAAACGAAATACAATAAGGCACTCCCGATGATAGCACGTTCTTGGAAAGGAATGGATTCTTTGCAAAATTGATGATACATATCTGTTAATTGCTCAATGAAAGGTCCTGTGCTATCAATTTGTTGCAGTTTTGTTGAGAAGCTTTCATGAATACGTTTTTGTCCTTCTGTTGTTTGAGCGTATCGCTCATAACTTTCGAGTTCCTGTTTTACACGAGTTGTTGTGTAGTCGTAATCAAATAGGTTAGATGATTGTAATGTTTGTTGAATTGCATCTATGGATGTGTACATATCCGTCTTTTCTTTTTTTTCATAGGGAAAATCCGTATGCATGGAATCATATAAAACTTGCATAGGAACTTGCAGACATTCTGCAAATTTTTGCAGGTGTTTTTGTTTTGCTTGTTGTTTACCATTTATAATTCTTGAAATTGTGGAGGGATCAATGCTTGTAAGTGTTCCTAATTGGCGCATAGATAAGGCACGTTCTTTTAACAATTTTTTTAATAAGGTACCAAGTTTATCATTTGGATTTTGAATAGACATAGTTTTGGCACTCCTTTTTTTCTAAGGTGTTGAAAAAATGTGGAGCTTTTTATTACAAGTATATGAAGCTGACAGTCACAGTTGCTCAACATTTGCATAATATGCAATGAAAAGTGAACAGAAGGAGTGAATGTTGATGAGTACGGCGGGTTTATTTTCAATTTTTTTGATTGGAATTGCTTCTAATTTAGATAATGCAGGTGTAGGTATTGCGTATGGGATTTGCAAGATTCGAATTTCTTGGTTTAATAATTTTATCATCGCCTTTTTTGGTTTCTTATTTACTCTATTGGCTGGCTTTTTTGGAAGTTGGATTTCATTGTTTATTTCAGATTTTATGGCAAATTTAATAGGTGCACTTGTACTTGTACTAATTGGGGTGTTTGTTTTATGTCAGCCCTTACTTAGTAAGCAAGAGGAGGTTTTAGAGAAAGATGGAAGTATGGTGGGGATATTACGTAATCCGGAGAATGCTGACTTTGATGACTCTAAAACAATCGGTTTTTCTGAAGCACTTGTACTAGGTGTTGCATTATCAATTAATAATATTGCAGGGGGATTTGATGCGGGAGTAACCAATTTGAACCTTTGGTGGACTGCGATTATCTCAGGTGTATTTAGTTTTATTTGTATTAGAGGTTTTTCCTATATAGGGAAGAGATTTTTAGCGGAATATTTAGGGAAATGGGCAACAATTATTGCTGGCATGTTACTGATTCTTATTGGAATTGATCAATTGATGTAAGTTTAGCTGGGAGAACAATATTCGAATATTTCCTTGGAAATACAACAAAGTACTGCATATATCGACGTGTTTTTCTTCATACTAACAGTGATTTCTTTTAAAGAAAGGGGGATGAGTATGGGGCGTGGTAAAGCATTTGATCATAAGAAAAAAGGTCATGATCATCAGCCGCCTAAAGGTGCTTATATTCATAAAGATGTAAATGAGCATACATTAGAAGAGGAAGAATTACCTGTTAATATTGAAACGTATAAAAATAGTTTAAAGAAACATTAAAGCACCTATGTAGGTGCTTTTTTAGCGTATGTCTTCAATTAATTGTTGTGATTCCTCATACATGCCATATTCACCTAGAACTTGAATACAACGCCATTTTAATTCCTCAATACTTGGTTCAAGTTCTTCGGGGAGGACATGATGAATGTCTTCAAGTCCCATTCCAAAATGAATAAGCTCTAGTACTTGATCATCAATATTTCGATCCATTAATAATTCCAATACTTCTACATTGAATATGTACCGATAAGCCTCATCGGGGGAAACAACTTTTAATTTTAAGCTTTCTACAATACTGAGTATAAAAAGAAGGATGGTTTTTTCTAGGACAGGCTGTTCCTCCATTTGAAAAATAAGTTTCATTTCTTTTACACCTCCACCGTATAGCGTTAGGTTGTACTATATTATTCGGGAGGGGGGAACAAATATGCATAATAAAAAAAGTTATCCTATTTAAGTGGGGCAGGATAACTTTTTTATTTGGTGGAATTTGAAATTTAAGTATAGGTAATGAAGAAAACTGTCATTAAGAAACCTTTTTAAAAAATACTCCAACTTTCCTGAGCGGAGAGTAACTCTAATATTTTAAATCCAGCGATACTATTTCCATTTGCATCTAGAGCCGGTCCGAAAATACCGATTCCTATTTCGCCTTTTACGCAGCCAAAAATACCACCGGCCACCCCACTTTTTGCGGGAATACCAACGCGGATTGCAAATTCACCAGATTCGTTGTACATGCCACATGTTACCATAAATGTTTTGCAAATTTTTGTGATATGTCTTGGAATAATTTGTTTTTTCTTATATGGATCGTAGCCATCCATTGCGAAGATTAAACCAATACGTGCTAAATCAATACAGTTTACTTCAATAGCACATTGACGTGTGTATAAATCCATTAATTTCTCGATATTGCCATCAATGATGCCATTTTGCTTCATATAGTAGCAAAGAGACCGATTTAAGTAAGCAGTTTCTAGTTCAGAGATGGCTACTTTTGAAGAGTAGTTAATTGTAGGATTGTCTGTAATATCACGTACAAAGCGGAGAATTCGTTCCATCTTCTCTTCGTTACTATCTCCTGTAAGCATACTTGTAATAGCTAACGCACCAGCGTTAATCATTGGATTAAGAGGTTTAGAAGGGCTAGTTGTTTCTAGCTTAATAATAGAATTGAATGGGTCACCAGTGGGCTCCATTCCAACTTTAGAGAATACATATTCTTCACCGCGATCTAGAAGAGCAAGTGCAAGTGTAATTACTTTTGAAATGCTTTGAAGGGTGAAGAGTGTTTGTGAGTTACCAGCATGGATATATTCTGTCTCTTTATGGTAGATAGCAATCCCTAAATCGTCTGGATTTGCATTTCCTAGTTCGGGGATATAAGTAGCAAGTTTCCCTTTTTTTGTATATGGCTTTACTTGTTCTAACAGCTGTTGTAAGTTATTTGTTTCGATGCACTGCATAATACCACCGCTCCTGTTCCTTTTTCACTAAGTTTACTGTTCCCTATAAACTTGGAAATAAATAATAACATGAAAAAGTGGAATGATAAAATGAAACTTCTATTTGAATAAAAATTGAAAAAACAATATAACCCCTTTTTTAGTTGGGAGAGAGGATCTGGCCATGCATAGAAGCGGTCAGATCTTCTTCCTGCCCTATGCCAAGTAAAACAAAAAGAGAAAACGAGGGCAGGTCACCTTTTGTTCTTCATAGCCGTGGCTTATATGTTGGAAAATCAAAATGGCTGTATAGTTGCCGTATCTTTCATTTTAGTCGGTAATAAAAGGAGAATTCCCCTTTTATATAACAGTTTGGAAATGGGGAATATATCCATAAAAAGCCTGCAAATAAAAGCTACACATCTATACAACTATATGTTAATATGGTTATGTAATAGAAAGCGTTTTCTAAGGTGCAATTATAATGATAACGATTTCATAAATTGAATAGGGGGAATTACAATGTTGCAGTTTCTACAACGTATTGGTAAAGCGTTAATGCTTCCAATCGCAGTGTTACCAGCAGCAGGATTATTGCTTCGTTTAGGTCAACCAGACGTATTTGATATTCCTGTTATGGCACAGGCCGGTGCAGCAATCTTTGATAACTTAGCACTTATTTTTGCAATTGGTGTTGCAATCGGTTTATCTGTTGATGGTAGTGGTGCCGCAGGTCTTGCAGGTGCGATTGGTTATCTAGTTATGAAGAATACAACTAATACTTTAAGTGTTAGTTATTCAACAGCAGAATTAAATGATAAATTAAAAAGTGTTCAAGACTTACTCGGTTCAGTTGATCCAAGTAAGTTAGCGGATACAATGACAAAAGTTTCAAAAGCATCGGCTTTAACACCGAAGATAAATATGGCTATACTTGGTGGTATTATCGCCGGGGTTGTCGCTGGCTTATTATATAACAAATTCCATAAGATTAAATTACCAGAATGGTTAGGATTCTTTGCAGGAAAACGATTCGTGCCAATTATTACTTCTGTTGTCATGCTTCTTTTAGGATTAGTATTCGGTCAAGTTTGGCCAACAATTCAAAGCGGTATTGATGCAGTAGCACACGGTATTGTAAACTTAGATGCAATCGGAGCTGGTCTATTCGGTTTATTAAACCGTCTATTAATTCCAATTGGTTTACACCATGTAATGAACACATATTTCTGGTTTGTACTTGGTGACTTTACAAATGCAGCAGGCGATATTGTTCATGGTGATATCGCACGCTTCTTTGCGCAAGATCCATCAGCAGGTATGTTTATGACTGGTTTCTTCCCAATTATGATGTTCGGTTTACCAGCAGCATGTTTCGCAATGATTGCGGCTGCTAAACCAGAAAAACGTAAAATGGTTACAGGAATGTTAGTTGGTCTTGCTTTAACATCGTTCTTAACTGGTATTACAGAACCAATTGAATTCTCATTCATGTTCTTATCTCCAGTATTATATGGTATTCATGCTGTATTAACAGGTATTTCGTTATTTGTAACAACAAAACTTGGTATTCACGATGGTTTCTCATTTAGTGCCGGTGCGATTGATTATTTCTTAAACTTAGGTATTGCAACAAAACCGTTATTATTAGCGGGAATTGGTTTAATTTATGCAGCAATTTACTTTGTGGTATTCTATTTCCTAATTAAGAAATTTAACTTAAAAACTCCAGGTCGTGAAGATGATGAGGAGTTAGTAGAAGAAGGTGAAGCACCAGTTGCAGGATCTATCGGTGAAACTTACGTAGCAGCATTAGGCGGAAAAGACAACTTAACCGTTATTGATAACTGTGCGACTCGTTTACGCCTACAAGTCAAAGATGCAAACTTAGTAAATGAGCCAGCATTAAAACGTGCCGGTGCAAAAGGTGTTATGAAATTAAGTAATACAAGCGTGCAGGTTATCGTAGGTACAAACGTTGAATCTGTAGCTGATGATATGAAAAAACATGTATAAATAATTGTAAAAGAGGATGTTCAAAAAGGTCGATAAAGTTGATCTTTTTGAGGACATCCTCTTTTTTTATAGAAATATTATCGGGAATCTTACTTTTGAAAATTTTCTTTTTCTTTTTTGTACATATTTGTTGGTAATACGTTCGTCACATGATAAAGTAGGGATGGTATAAAACAAAACTTCCATTAGTTAGGAGAAATTAGAGGGTATCTTTTTTATGAATGGATTAAATTATTGATAAATAAGGGGAAAAAAGAACCATGAATGAAGAAAAGGATAGCGTCAGTATGAAAGCCCGTCGACCGGTTACATACATAAAAAGAACGGTCATTCTCATTGTATTGTTTTCGCTTGTATATTTTGTGTTTACAAAAATTACTTCACATAATAAGAAAGAGAATGCGTTAAAAGCAACTAGGGAAGTAAAGAAAGAAACGGTACAAAAACAAGCAGAACAAAAACAAGCAGAACAGCCTCCGGAAGTGCCACCGCAAGCTAAGGAAGTGGAACAACCTGTCCAAGGACCACCACAAGAAATTAATGAGAATGCCAAATTAGATGAGTATTTAAAGAGCAAAAATTTTAGTGGAACAGCAGTTGTTGTGAAAAATGGAAAAGTACTTTTGAATAAAGGGTACGGGCTGGCAAATCAGGCGAAACAAATACCAAATAATTCAGAAACAACATTTTATATTGGCTCAATTTCAAAGGCATTCGTAGCGACAGCGATTATGCAGTTAAAAGATCAAAATAAAATTCAAACAGAGGATACAATAGCGAAATATATTCCTAGTTTTCCAAGAGGTAGCAAAGTTAAGTTAGTTCATCTATTGACACATACATCTGGAATTCCTGAATATGAGGCAGGGGCAGATGATATTTCTCATGAGGAATTGTTGAAGCGAATTGGACAACAAAAACCTTTATTTAATCCAGGTGAAAAATGGAAGTATTCGGATTCCAATTATTCAATACTTGGTTACATTGTTGAGAAAGTTAGTGGACAACCGTTAGAAGAATATATTAAACAACATATTTTTGATGTTGTAGGCATGAAAAATTCGGGCTTTGGTACTGAATTAGAGAAAACAAAGTATCCTTCTACTGGTTACAAGATTGTAAATAATAATATGACAGTACCTGCTATCCCGAGCATGTCACAATTATATGGAAATGGCGACATATATACGAGTGCAAATGATTTATACTTATTTAACGAAGCGCTATTTTCTGGGAAGCTAATATCCAAAGAAAGCTACAATCAAATGTTTACAGCATTTAAAAAAGATTATGGATTTGGATGGTATGTAAATCCGGGAAGTTACTCTAATCACGGTGTAATGCCGGGATGGAATTGTTTAAATGGATTTAGTAGAAGTGGTAATGCGTATGTTATTTTATTATCTAATATTCAAAATAATATTAAATCATTTGGTACGGTTAATAATGATATTTATACGATGTTGCAGCATATTGAAGTGTAAGAGACTATCTTTTGAGGTAGTCTTTTTTTCGTGTAAGTTGAGAAGGGATATATTTATTGAGATAATGAAAAAAATGGAAAAAGGGGGATGTTATGAGCATTTATAAGCATCATGCACGTAATGCGAGGCGAACATTGTTTGTAGCTATTATTGTATGGGTTATTATTACGATTGGATTTGTAGTGGAATATCGAAAAGGAACAGTTTTTAGTTCGGAAAAGGATACTCTAAAATCAATAAGTATTATGTTATCAGCATGTATTCTACTAATTTATGGTTTGATAGAAAGAAGTAGAGCAAAAGGGATAGAGCAGGTAATTCAAGACAAAGAAATCTCCTTATTGTTGGAGCAGCGGAGATTTGTTATCCGTAGAGAAACAGGTATATTTAAGACAGTTACATACTTTGGATTAGATGGAAATACAATAGGAGTGCTCAAAGAAAGATATAATTCTCAGATTCAAAAGATATGGAAATGTATCTTATCGTTTTTCTTTAAAGGAATGCATGAGCAGCAATTTTATTTATGTAATGAATTAGGAGAAGAGCTGTTAATAGTCAAGAAGAAAAGGGGCATACGGAATTCGTATTCATTTCATAGCATAAAGGGAGAGAAAATTGGTGAATTGAACCAATTGCTAAGTTTAACAAAATGGGAATGGTGTTTTTTATCAGTGGATGGACAGGAAGTTGGGAAAATTACAGGAGATTTATCGACAACGATGCAAAAGGGAAAGTGGCAAGATGGAACTTATATTGATGTAAAAGAAGACGGCATTCCACTAGAAGCAGTTCAATATTTTTCAGCAAGTGGCGGGTCACTTGTTTCGATATCGGTATCTGAACATGCGGATTTTGAAAAAGCGGTATACTATGCGGTAACAACAATTATAACCTTTAAAAATTAGAAGACATCGTAGTAGGATGCCTCTTTTATTGGAAAAGTATAGAGTTGACAATTAAACTTCGTTGTAACTACAATTGTTTCAACTTGATCGTAAAGGGGAAATTAATCATGAAAAGAAGTGTACCAAACAGGTACACTTCTTTCTATTCTGTTCTAAAAAAACTATAACAGAATAGGAGGTAAGGGTATTACAGTTTAAAATGGGTATGACCCTTTATACTACAGAATAGGCTTCGTTTATAAGAATACCAAAAAAATACAATTAAGGAAAGAGTTAATTTAAAAGAGCTTTAAATGAAGTTAACACTATGTGTATAGTGGTTTGTTCAATATTTCACAAACGTGTCACAACTATCTCATTCGCTTTTTAAAAAAAAGTAGTATTCTAAATGTGTAAGCTGTTATATAAAAAATCTTAGTCCTGTACTAATCAAAAAATGGAGGAGATTAGGATGACTCAAGTATTAGAAAATGCAAAAAATTCATGGACAAACTTTAAAGGTGAAAAGTGGAAAGTAGAGATTGATGTTCGCGATTTCATTTTAAATAATGTAAACATTTATGAAGGTGATGAAACTTTCTTAGAGGAAGCAACAGAAGCAACGAAGAAACTTTGGGATCAAGTTATGGATTTAACAAAACAAGAACGTGAAAATGGCGACGTCCTTGATATGGATACAAAAATTGTTTCTTCTATTACATCGCATGACCCAGGATATTTAAATAAAGATATTGAAAAAGTAGTTGGTTTTCAAACTGACAAACCATTTAAACGTTCTTTACAACCATACGGTGGTATTCGCATGGCAGAGCAAGCTTGTGAAGCTTATGGATACGAAATGGATAAAGAACTTAGCCGTATTTTCAGAGATTGGCGTAAAACGCATAACCAAGGTGTATTCGATGCTTATACTCCTGAAATGAGAGCAGCTCGTAAATCAGGCGTTATTACAGGTCTTCCAGATGCATATGGCCGTGGCCGTATTATTGGTGACTATCGCCGCGTTGCATTGTACGGTGTTGATCGTTTAATTGAAGCGAAAAAAGAAGATTTAAATTTAACTGGCGGTGTAATGAGCGAAGAGACAATGCGTTTACGTGAAGAGTTATCTGAGCAAATGCGTGCACTTCAAGAATTAAAACAAATGGCTGCTTCTCATGGTTTTGATATTTCTAAACCAGCAACAAATGCACAAGAAGCGTTCCAATGGTTATATTTTGCTTATCTTGCAGCGATTAAAGAACAAAACGGTGCAGCGATGAGTCTTGGCCGTACATCTACTTTCTTAGATATCTTTATTGAAAGAGATTTAGTAAACGGTACATTAACAGAAGAAGAAGCACAAGAAATTGTGGATCACTTCATTATGAAATTACGTCTTGTGAAATTTGCAAGAACACCTGATTACAATGAATTATTCTCTGGTGATCCAACTTGGGTAACGGAATCTATTGGTGGTATTGCACTTGATGGTCGTCCATTAGTAACGAAAAACTCATTCCGTTTCTTGCATACATTAGATAACTTAGGACCAGCACCAGAGCCAAACTTAACAGTTCTTTGGTCTAAACAATTACCACAGAACTTTAAAAACTACTGTGCAAAAATGTCTATTAAAACATCTGCAATTCAATATGAAAATGATGACATTATGCGCCCAGAGTATGGCGATGATTACGGTATTGCTTGTTGTGTGTCTGCAATGAGAATCGGTAAGCAAATGCAGTTCTTCGGAGCTCGTGCAAACTTAGCTAAGACACTATTATATGCAATTAATGGCGGTAAAGATGAAAAATCAAAAGAACAAATTGGACCTGAATTTGCACCTATCACTTCTGAAGTATTAGATTACGAAGAAGTTATGCGTAAATTTGATATGACAATGGAATGGCTAGCAGGTTTATATTTAAATACATTAAATGTAATTCACTATATGCATGATAAATATAGCTATGAACGCATTGAAATGGCACTTCATGATACAAATGTTCTTCGTACAATGGCAACAGGTATCGCTGGATTATCTGTAGTAGCTGATTCTTTAAGTGCAATTAAATATGCGAAAGTAAAACCAATTCGTGATGAAAATGGCATTGCAGTTGACTTTGAAATTGAAGGTGATTTCCCTAAATACGGTAACAACGATGACCGTGTAGATGAAATTGCAGTAAACCTTGTGAAAACATTTATGAACAAGCTTCGTAAACATAAAACATACCGTAACTCTGTTCATACAATGTCAATCTTAACAATTACATCTAACGTTGTATATGGTAAGAAAACTGGTAACACTCCAGACGGTCGTCGTACTGGTGAGCCATTTGCACCAGGTGCAAATCCAATGCATGGACGCGATACAAAAGGTGCACTAGCATCACTATTATCTGTTGCAAAATTACCATATGAAGACGCACAAGATGGTATTTCTAATACATTCTCAATTATTCCAAAAGCACTTGGTAAAGAAGATGATGTACAAGTACGCAACTTAGTATCTATGCTAGATGGATATGCTGTAAAAGAAGGCCATCACTTAAATATTAACGTATTTAACCGTGAAACATTAATGGATGCAATGGAACATCCTGAAAAATATCCACAATTAACAATTCGTGTATCTGGTTACGCAGTTAACTTCATTAAATTAACTCGTGAACAACAAATCGATGTAATTAACCGTACAATGCATGAAAGTATGTAAGTAAAAAGTTTCCCTCTGTTGTAATAAAAGCAGAGGGAGGCTGTTTCAATAAAGGAGGAAGTTAACATGGTAAAAGGAAGAATTCATTCTGTAGAGTCTTGTGGTACTGTTGATGGCCCAGGAATTCGTTATGTCATATTTACACAGGGGTGTCTATTACGCTGCCAATATTGTCATAATGCTGATACGTGGGAAATCGGTAAAGGAAAAGAAATAACAGTTGAAGAAGTGATGCAGGATGTTACATGTTACCTTCCCTTTATTGAAGCTTCCGGTGGTGGCATTACTGTGAGCGGTGGGGAACCATTACTGCAGTTAGACTTTTTAATTGAGCTATTTAAGAAATGCAAAGAAATTGGAATTCATACAACAATCGATTCTTCTGGAGGCTGCTATTCTGAAGAGCCAGAGTTCCAAAGAAAATTAGATATCTTAATGGACTATACAGATTTAGTATTATTAGATTTAAAACATATCGATCCTAAAAAGCACCGTAAATTAACTGGTAAAACGAATGAACACATTCTACAATTTGCTCGTTATTTATCTGATAAACAAAAACCAATTTGGGTAAGACACGTATTAGTTCCCGGTGTTACAGATAGTGAAGAAGACTTGCAGAGATTATCTAGCTTCATTCAAAGTCTTTCTAATGTAAAGAAAGTTGAAGTCTTACCATATCACAAGCTTGGTGTATATAAATGGGAAGCACTTGGACATAAGTATCCTCTTGAAGGGGTAGAACCTCCAACAGAAACAAGTGTTCAAAAGGCAAAAAATATTTTACAAGCAGTCTAATCCAGATGGTGGGTTAGGCTTTTTGCTTTCTTTTAATAAAATCTAGAGTATATCTATAGAAAAGAGTATACTGAAAGTAGAATATCCATATTTTTGTAAAGAAATAAGAGGATAAATTTACATAATTGTAAAGGGAAAACCAAATAGTAACAAGAATTAAGAAGTAGCAGGGTGAGTATCATGAAATATGATCATTTGTAAGTTATTGCGAAAGCTCTGATAGGAAAGTATAATGTAAAGATATGAGCACAGATAGGATTAAGGGGTCAATCTTATATGCTTTGCATATCCACGACAGGTACATAGCTAACATGAAAGTGTTGGAATCCAAACATGTAATTTTTTTTAGGAAAATGTTTTTCCTATTGTCGTATATGCAATATGGAAAAGCGAAAAAGCTAGGAGTGGATTTGTTTGATAAAAAACCCCAAGGTTTTAATATTAACTGCACATTACGGTAACGGTCATGTGCAAGTAGCAAAAACATTAGCACAAACATTTCGTCAAAAAGGAATTGAGGATGTGATTGTGTGTGACCTATTTGGAGAGTCACATCCAGTCATAACGGATATTACAAAATATTTATACTTGAAAAGTTATACAATAGGTAAAGAGCTATATCGCTTATTTTATTATGGTGTAGAAAAGATTTACGATAAGAAAATTGCATCGTGGTATGCGAATTTTGGGAGAAAACGCTTAAAAGCATTATTACATGCAGAAAAACCAGACATTGTTATTAATACATTTCCAATTATTGCAGTACCGGAATTGAAAAAACAAACAGGTTTCTCAATTCCTGTTTATAATGTGTTAACAGATTTTTGTTTACACAAAATATGGATTCATCGTGAAGTAGATCGTTATTTTGTAGCGACAGATCATGTGAAAAAAGTAATGGTTGAAATTGGTGTACCTTCAGAGCAAATCGTAGAAACTGGGATTCCAATTCGTAAAAGCTTCGAGGGAGCTATTAATCCAGAAATTCTGTATAGTAAATATCACTTATCTCGTGAGAAAAAGATTTTACTTATTGTAGCAGGTGCCCATGGTGTATTAGGAAATGTAAAAGAATTATGTCAATCATTTATGACAGTTCCTAATCTTCAAATAGCTGTTGTCTGTGGGAAAAATGAAGCCTTAAAACAAGAGTTATTAGGGCTTAAGGAACAAAAGCCTGAGGCATTAACAGTATTTGGTTATGTAGAGAATATCGATGAGTTATTCCGTATTACCTCTTGTATGATTACAAAGCCAGGAGGCATTACATTAAGCGAAGCGGCAGCTTTACAAGTACCTGTCATTTTATATAAACCAGTACCGGGACAAGAAAATGAAAATGCAATGTATTTTGAAAAAAAAGGAGCTGCACTTGTAATTCGCGAAGATGAGGACATTTTTGCGAAAACAAAGGCACTATTAGAAGATGATATGAAGCTTTTACAGATGAAAGAAGCGATGAAAGGTATCTATCGTCCGGAGCCGGCTTGTCACATTGTTGATACAATCTTAGAAGAAAATCATGTGCAGCCTAATCATATGCCAATCAAGTCACCAGCCCTTGCTCAATCTTTTACGTAATATGAAACCCTCTTTTTATTTTGAAAGAGGGGTTTTTGTTGTTTTGTAGGAATTCAGTATAATGAATAGAGTTAGTAAGAAGGTATATATGCATCGGCAGTTAATAAAATCATAAGCTTTAATAGGATCCCTATCTCAAAGCGCAGCCAAAGCAAAGAAATTAGGTGTGAGATTAACTATCCATAAAAGCTCGATTGGTAAGGGCTAATAATCAGTGAGGGATTAAGTTTCACTTTATATTTTGGTTGTATGTTATCCACAAAAGAATGTGGTTTCAATAGACGGTAAAGTCGGAATATTAACAATGATATCCACATTGTCCACAATTTTCAGAAAAATTATCCACAAAATAAACATGATATTTGTGATTAAGTTTATAATAATCCAAAAGAATCGATAAATTTATACACAATTCTATTAATTCTGTGGATAAAGTTTTCCACAAAAAATACCCCTTATAATATAAGGGGTAAATCTTTACTTTGTCATCCAAAAAGTAAATGGTAGGAGAGGGTAAAAAAATCACCTCAAGTTTCACTTTATCCCACTATTTGTGGGCAGTAAAATTCCATCTCAAACTTTGACGAAAGCAAAGAAGTTAAGTGATCAACTGCCCGTAAAAGCCCGATTGGTGAGGGCTGATAATCAGTGAAGGATAAAGCACCCATTGATTAAAATTTCACTTTATAATTATACACCTTTAGGACGATATCCCGCTGCACGATCTGCTCTTCGAAACTCGCGCTGATAAAGAACCTCTTGTGTACTATTTAATGTATTTCTTGCTTTTTCACGTTTCTTTCTATCCATTACAAATCACCTCGTGTCATAAAGTTATTATCTATCATTTCCAATGACATAAAGAGGTATACACAATAAACAAGTATATTCATTTTATCCCGCTATTCGCGGGCAGTAAGGCCCCCACTGATTAAAATTTCACTTTATAATTAGTGACATACTACGCTTCTTTTAAATGATGAGTATCTTGGAATGTGGTATCACGCATTGTAGAAAGAGTATATTGATCTTTTGGAATTTCATATAAGCTATATACTTCTTCGATTGCGTTAATTTGATCATAAACAGCTTTTCTAGTTTCGTTTGCTAGGTTTACATATGGTAGTTTTTCAGCTGCTTTCATCGAACGAATATTTACTTTGCGAATACGCATAAAGATTGTTTCAATATCTAACTCATAGAAAAGCTCGCTGAAAAAAGCATCTTTTGCTAATTTATTATACCCCTGGCCATGATACGGTTTTCCAAGCCATGTACCAAGAAAACCAGCTTTTTCTTGCACATCAAATAAAGTAATCGTGCCGATAGGGTTTCCCCATTCATCTAAAATTGTGCGTGAAATTAATTCACCACGCTCTTCTGCTTCTATTGTTTGCTTTGTTAAAAATAAAAACTCTTCGTATGAATAAGCTTTTTGACGCACAAAAGGGAAGACAGCAGGATCCACCATTAAATCATATAGAACGTGGCTGTCGTGTAAGTCGCGTTTTTTTAACATACTAACTCCTCCTCACATGAGGGTAGCATGACGAAAAAACACCCCACCCTCGAAATTTTTATATCAACCTTTAAAAAATTTCGGGGTGGGAATCGAACCCACTAGAACCAGTCTATAACGCTGGTGGCGCACCATTTGCCTTCCCCATTCATCAATTTGAAATGAAAAATCACGACACAAATTGATTATGGTTTCATTCAGTTTATAATCGTATAATACTTTATCTAGTCAAAAAAATAAACTAATTTTTTTTATTTTTTTTGTAAATTATTTTTCCGTCAATCATAGTTAGTACGGGCTTGGCTAAGTAATGAAATGGGTGATGTGTCCATAACACAAGATCGGCATCTTTTCCAACTTCAATACTTCCAATTCTTTTCTCTAAACGTAAGTTTCGAGCGGGAATGATTGTAACTCCTTCTAATGCAATTCTTTCATCTAATCCTTCCCTGACAGCGATGGCTGCACAAACATTTAAATATTGAATGGGAGTATAGGGATGATCTGTTGTAATCGAAACTTCTATCCCATGCTTTGATAAAGTATGGTAAGTATCCCATGATTTATTTTTGAGTTCAATTTTTGATCGGCGTGTTAATGTCGGACCAACAGATATTTTTAAATTTTGATTGGCAAGTTCTTTTACAATAAAATGCCCTTCTGTGCAGTGTTCAATACGTAAATCAAGATTGAATTCTTTTGCAAAGCGAAGAGAGGAAAGAATGTCATCTGCCCGATGAGCATGAATACGTACTGGAATTTCTCGGCGCAAAGCTTTTAGAATAGGGAGCATTCGAAAATCTGCTTCGTTTCCATAATGTTGTGCTTCGTAAAAAGATTCACGAAGCAATCCCATAATCCCCATACGAGTAATCGATTCTTTTGTGCCATTACTATGAACTCGTTTTGGATTTTCTCCAAATGCAATTTTTAATCCAGCAGGTTCTTGAATAATCATATGATCGATACAAGTTCCGGCAGTTTTAATCACACATGTTGTCCCGCCAATAATATTTTGACTTCCAGGCATAACGTGGGCAGTTGTAACCCCATTTTGAACCGCATCTTGAAAAGCAATATCAAAAGGATGGATACCATCTAAAGAACGAATATGTGGTGTTAATACTTCAGATGTTTCATTGGCATCATTTCCAGCCCATCCAGTCCCTTCATCGTATAGGCCAAGATGAGTATGCACATCGATAAATCCTGGTAAGAGGTGAAGGGCTCTTGCATCAATAACAGTCATATCTTGAGAGGGCTCAATATGTGGTTTTATCGCAGCGATTTGATTGTGTTTAACCAATACATCTCCTTGAAATTTGGAAGAAGTAATGGGATATACAATGGCCTGCTTAAATAGCGTTTTCATAGATACCTCATTTCCATTGGCTAATAACCTTTAAATTAGTAAATAGAACAATTTTAATGGGTTTATTTCAGAAGTACTACAGTGTATGCAATATAATATTTTGTAATGCATGGTTTAATGTAGGAAACGAATATTGGTATCCGTGCTGTATTGCTTTGTTAGGCAATACATGTTGTCCTTGTAGCACAAGCATACTCATTTCTCCAAGTAAAGCATGTAGTGCAAATGCTGGAACGGGAAGCCAATGTGGGCGATGCATGATAAATGAAAGTGTCTTTCCAAACTCTTTCATTGTTGTAGGATTTGGTGCTGTAATGTTAAGAGGGCCTTCTATTTCTTTTGTGTCTATTGCAAAATCAATCATGCGGATGACATCATCTAGATGAATCCAAGACAGCCACTGATTACCTGAACCGATTGTTCCACCAATAAATAACTTGTAGGGAAGCAATATTTTAGGAAGGGCACCACCCTCTTTTCCTAAAACAATTCCAAAGCGTGTATAGACGGTTCGAATTCCGAGAGAAGTTGCATGAGAGGCTGCTTCTTCCCATAGTTTTACTGTAGTTGCTAAAAAGTCACTGCCATGTTCTTTGTTCTGTTCTGTAAAAATTTTTGTTTCAGATGTACCGTAATAGCCAATTGCGCTAGCGTTAATAAAAGTATGGGGCTTATTTGGTAATGTTTGTAATTGTTTGATGAGACTATGTGTTGTATGAAGACGACTCGTTATAATGTTTTCTTTCTGCTTCTTTGTCCATCGACCGTTATTAATAGATTCTCCAGCTAGATTAACAACAACATCGATAGAGGTGAGAGGGAATTTAGGTGAGCATTTATCCCATTGGACGTAGTAAATGTTAGAGTTGAAAGGGGTCTCTTTTTTTTCTCGGGTAAGAATGTAAATGGTGTACCCTTTTAGGCTTAAAAAAGTAGCTAATGCTTTACCGATAAAACCAGTTCCCCCAGAAATTGCAATTTTCAACTGAACTTCCTCCTCATTATATATATTCATGAAAAGCAAAATTGTTCCGCAACTATGTTAAAATAGTAGCGGGGTGAAGAATATGGCTGTCATTACAAAAATAGAAGTACAAAAACGAACGAAAGAACGATTTAATATTTATATTGATAAAGGACAAGGTGAAGAATACGGATTTAGTGTGAATCAAGTAACCTTAATCAAGCACGGTTTGCAAAAGGGTTTAGAAATCGATGAAGTAGAGTTAGCAAATATTTTATACAATGAAGAAGTACAAAAAGCATATTTGCAAGCAATTTCTTATTTATCCTATCAAATGCGGACGAAACAGGAAGTAGAAGAATACTTACGAAAAAAAGAAATTGGACAAGCCGTCATCTCTGAAGTTATTTCGAAATTATTACATGATCACTATATTAATGATAAAGAGTATGCCATTTCGTATGTGCGAACTCATAGTAACGTGAATCAAAAAGGACCGACAATTATTAGACGGGAACTTTTTAGTAAAGGTGTCCAAGATATAATTATTACTCATAGTTTACAAGAATATCCGAAAGAGAAGCAAATTGAAAATGCCTTTGAGCTTGTAGAAAAAAAGAAAAAGTCCTATCAAAAGCATTCTTTTTTACAAATGAAACAAAAGCTAGAAGAAATGTTAGTCCGTAAAGGATATAATCGTGATGTAATTCAAATTTGTCTAGAAGAATTAAAAGAGGAAAAGGATGATACGCAGCAACAAGCTGCATTGTTATATCATGGAAATAAGTATCATGAGAAGCATAAAAAGCATGATGGATGGACATATGAAAACAAGATGAAACAAGCATTATATCGAAAAGGATTTTCTATTGATGAGATAGAGACATTTTTACAAATGAAACGTGAAGAGGGATGAGAGAATATGCTGAATATGCCAAAACGTTATAGTGATATGACACCACATGAGTTAAGAGAGGAAATTGGCATTTTAAAAGAACAGGCTGTGAAAGCAGAGCAGCTTGGTATAGTAAATGAGTTTGACGTATTAATGAGAAAAATGGCAATGGCTCGTGCTTATATGACAGATGTAAACGCATTTCAGATTGGTGAAACGTATGAACTTATAGAAGAACCGGGTGTCTTCTTTACGATTACGTATTTCAATGGGGTATTTGCTTGGGGACATAAACAAAAGGAGACAGAGGAAATTGGTATTCCTATTTCGCTATTACAAGAGAAATAAAAAACCAGAGAGCCTTGGCTGCTCTGGTTTTCATTTTTCGTAGTTGTTAAAGGAGATAGGCAATTAAATTTGGCGTTTTCTCATCTCATTCGCCAAAATAATGAGAGACTGGGTTTGTTGCGTCTGTCCATTTACTTGCGCTTTTGCATGTTTCGGACGTGCCCAGGTAGGGTTGAATAATTCAGAACGACGATCTAAATGATTACGGTAGCTCATCTTTATCACCTCATGTAGGAAGTTAATTGCAATAACTCTTTAGAACGGACTATTGTTTTTACTCTTCCTGATGATTTGCGGCACGCATACGTTCCTGTGGGTGCGTGTTAATTGTGCCGTTAGGTCTTTTCGAAGCAAAACGAGCTTTTGCTTTCGTTGGACCCTCGATTTTGCTGTTGTTTTTTGATTCAGACCAAAATTCGGCTTGTCTACCCAAGAAGAACGCCCCCTCATTATTAAATGATACTTACTAAGAAGTATCATTAATAGAATGTGCAAAATAGAGAAAATTATGCTTGAACATAAAATGAAACTTCTGTTGGCGATGGAAGAAGTTCATGAATGCGTGTATCCTTTTGTTCATTTATAATTTTGATGTGGTAATGAGGTTTGGAAATAAAGTACGAAATTAATAAAAGGAGAAATAAATAATGAATGATAAGTATGAAGTATTAACAAAAGAATTACTTGAAAAAAATAGCTTTCTGTCTTATTCTCAGGCTCGTGCATGGATTGAGTTATTATGGGAGGACTTCCAAGTAACGTATGCAAAGTCTGGTCGTTATCAAGGTGAAGAAATGACGGAACAAATTGTAAGAACATGGATTAATAACCATGGTGAGCGTCTTCATGAAATCCGCACGAATAATCCGAAATATAGTCATTTAATTAATCAAGATGATCATTTAAAGCATTAAAAAAAGCGACCGAAGTTGGTCGCTTTTTTTAATGCGGAATCAATTCCAATTTTTTACGAAGCTTTTCTTCACTAAAAATCCATCCAGTATAGGAACTAATAATATTTAAATTTTGATCCAGTTGGACAATTGCAACGAATGGGTAATAGTCTTTACTACGGTACCGTAAATCGATAAAACGCACTTCATAATAGTTGTCGTAATCAAAAATATCCCAGCGGTATACGGGTGAAAAAGATAAAAAAGCAGAAATGTTTTCATCTTTTTGTGCAGCTCGCATAATTTTATTATCCGGAAGTGGAATACGATCAAATTTATCATGCACCATAATATGGCCGCGGTGCCAACGCGCAACATAATAGTGTTTTTTTGTTACAATAGCCAAATGATAGTGATAAAAGCGATAAGAAGGAGAAATAATGACTTCCTCTACATCTTCAAATCGTTTGTAAACTACACTTTTTACATTTTGTCTCATTATAATTCGACCGACATAGTAGACAAACATTAATATATATGCAGCTAAAGCAGTATATCCTTTATGGGAGCCAACAACCATACAAGCGATAGCGAGTATATGGATAAAGAAAATAACAGCATCAAATGTATTAATTACACCTAATGCAACCCACCTTTTTGTAAAAGGCCTCAACGCTTGTGTACCATAGGCGTTAAAAATATCAACAAACACGTGAAGAAAGACGGCGATAAATGACCAAAGTAGTAGATGAAAATAGGGAGCTTCTGTAAAGAAGGCAAAGGAAATTCCGCTTATAAGGAAAGACCAGAGAATAACAGCAGGAATGGAATGAGTAACCCCGCGATGGTTTCGTATATATTTTGCATTATTACGTAATTTTAAGACGGTATCAATATCAGGAATATTGGAGCCAGCGATCGTTGCAAGCATAACAGCTTGTGGTCCGAAATCACTCTGGCTAATGGCTGGATCTAACGTTGCTAAACCACCTAATGTGACGCCCATAACAAGGTGAGTGGCCGTGTCCATGGAAATACACCTCCGTTTTTTATTAATGTAACTCTTTTTATTCGATATCTCAAGGCATTTGCCTTCTATTTCCTATATCATCTTACTTAAATTTTTTCCTAAAATCTTTATAATAGTACGTATATGCAAAAAATGAGGGGGATCAAGCTTGGCACTTGAAATATTAGATGATTTTAACATAGAGAAGTTTCAACATGATTTAATTAGTTGGTTTGAAAAAGAACAGCGTGATTTACCGTGGCGTAAAAATAAAGATCCGTATCGCGTTTGGGTTTCTGAAATTATGTTGCAGCAAACAAGAGTGGAAGCTGTAAAACCATATTACGCAAATTTTATGGGAAAGTTCCCAACATTAGAAGCGTTGGCATCGGCAGATGATGAAGAGGTATTAAAAGCATGGGAAGGCCTCGGTTATTATTCTAGAGCGCGGAATTTACATGCAGCGGTGAAGGAAGTAAAAGAAGTATATGGTGGAAAAGTACCAAGTGATGTGAAAAAAATTGAAAAATTAAAAGGTGTTGGTCCATACACAAAAGGTGCAATTTTAAGTATTGCATACGGTATACCAGAGCCAGCTGTAGATGGAAATGTAATGCGTGTTTTATCCCGTATATTATCGGTTTGGGATGATATTGCGAAACCTAAGACGCGAAAAGTATTTGAAGAGATTGTACGTGAAATCATTTCAAAGGAAAATCCGTCTTATTTTAATCAAGGCTTAATGGAGCTAGGTGCGCTCATTTGTATTCCGAAAAATCCAGCTTGTTTACTTTGTCCAGTTCGGGAACACTGTCGTGGTCATGCAGAAGGTGTACAGAAAGAGTTGCCGGTCAAAAGTAAGGCGAAAGCTCCTAAAATGGTGCCGCTTGTTGCGGGTGTGCTGCAAACAGAAGATGGAAATTATGTAATTAACAAAAGACCGAGTACAGGATTACTTGCGAATATGTGGGAATTCCCAAATGTTGAAATTAGCGAAGGGATTCGAAATCAGAAACAACAGCTTACTGATTATATGAAAGAGAACTTTTCCATTTCTATTTCCATCGATGAGTATGCAATGAATGTGCAACATACTTTTACTCATCGGACATGGGATGTATTTGTATTTTATGGGAAGGTAACAAGTGCTATTAAAGAAACAGATACATTAAAAGTTGTATCTAAAGAAGAATTTGAAAAATTACCTTTTTCTAAATCGCATCGTATGATTTATGAAGAATGTGTTAAAAAACTTCAGCCTTAATGGTTGAAGTTTTTTCGACATAAACATAATAATTACTTACAAATATTTCATATTCCCTTAACAAATGACAAATACAATGAAAGTTGTAATGAAAAATTTAAAGGGGGATAGGAAATGCTTAAAAAAGTAATCCGTTCAGCAGTTGTAGCGACTTTCTTACTTCAAACGTTGACTGGGCCAGGCCATGTCACTTTTGCTGAGGAGAAGGAACAAAATCAGCAAGCTCTCATTTCAGAAGTTCATTATACGGACGATCTACGCTATATCGAATTGTATAACCCATCAGCGAAAGTTATGGATATGAAGAATGTTCAACTGAAGGTCAATGGAAAAGTGCTAAAACTTAAAGATGAAAATGAAAAGCAATCTGTACAACCAAAAGAAACGAAGTTAATCGTATTTGGAAATAAAACAGTTAATGAGATTAATGAGCGCTATAAGACGGAAATAAAAGAAGAACAAGTTTTATTTGCTACTGAGGATTTAAGTGATAAACAAATTAGGATTGAAGTAACGACTGAAAAAAATGAAACGGTAGATGTCATTGAAACAAGAAAAGAGAATAAAGATGTATCAATTCATTCTTTTTGGAATGAAACAAAGAAAGAAATAAAAAATGAAATACCATCACCTGGGACTTACACTGTATTCCAATCGCATAAAAAAGAAAAACCACCTACAGAACCCACACAAAAAGAGGCAGTCCAGCCAGACTCCAAACAACTAGAGCCCACACAACCAAACTCCAAAGAAACGATAGAAAAGCAGCCTGCACAAAAAGATAATAATCAAAAAGAAAAGTCATTACAAGAAACAGCGCATGTACCTAAAATGAAAATTAATGCACATGAAGATTTACCGATTGAACTTCAGTTAGCGAGTGTATACGATAAGGCAAAAGTAAACCTTGTATATCGTAGTGCGTCCGGTTTGTTAGTGAAAAAACTGGAAATGAACAAAGGTGAGAATAATTTGTATTCTACTGTTGTTCCAAAGCTAGATGTTTGGTCTGATACGTTTACATATTGGTTTGAAATTGAACAGGATGGAAAGGTTGTTACCTTTCCAGAAAAAGAACAATATGTAAGTGCTGTTGAGCGTCATGTAGAGGATTATACAAAGAATAGGGCAGTTATGATTACTGAACTAATGCCAGATACGATAAATGTGAACGGGAAAGATGGATATGAGTTTATAGAAATATACAATAATTCTAGTGAAGCAATACAGTTGAAAGATTATAAACTTATTTATAAGTATTCAGAAACTGGAAGTGAAGATTGGAATTTCACAGAAAATGCAACAATTCCATCAAAAGGAACGAAAGTGTTTTGGATTAAAAATGAAGGAAACGCAGCATTATCAAAACAAGACTTTATTCAAGCATACGGTGGGAATATAACCGAGGAACAAGTTCTTCCACTTAAAGTGGATGGAATGTCTAATAGCGCTGGGAGAACCATTCAATTTGCTGATCAGTACGGAACAGTTTTATCATCTGCAACATATGGGAAAGAGGATGTAAAGGTTGGTCAGAGTATGGCGTATGCATACAAAACCGAAAGTACTGAAATGCAAAAAGTAGGTTGGTTTGAAAAAGGAACACCTGGTGTGCAAATACCATTTCAAGTACCGCTAGAGCCAGTAAAACAATCAGATCAAGTAGGCGTTTCGATTGAGCATACGGCATTACCTGCTCATATAGTAACAGAAGATTTAACTATCACTGCAACGATTAAGGGCGGAGAGAATGTAGCAGTTTTGTATACCCAAGATGGCAAGTTAGCACACAAAAAATTGCAGATGAATAAAGAAGGAAATAGCAATGTTTATAAGGTGACAATTCCTCAAAAAGAGCTATGGAGAAATTCATTATTCTATAAAATTGTCGTGCAAGGGAATCAAGAAACAATTGAAAAATCTTATGAAACAAAAATAGAGCATAAAAAAATAGATCCACAAAGCGTACCGCCATTTTTGATTACCGAAGTGACGCCGGACACGACGAATGTTGGAAAAGCAGATGGATATGAATTTATTGAAGTGTATAACAATAGCACACAAGATCTTAATTTTAAGGATTATACAATTCGATATCGTTATCCATCTGAAGGACCAGAAGGTGATCTCATTTGGGGATCTACTCCCGATGATGTTGTAATTCCATCAGGGCAGTCTCTCGTATTTTGGATTATAAATGGTGAAAACAATGAGAAAAACGTTGCTGACTTTAATAAACAATTTGGTGTGAACTTAGTAGAAAATAAAAATATTGTTAGAATATATTCAAATGGAATGGCGAATGGAAGTGCACGTGGCATTGTCGTTGCAACAAAGACGGGGACAGAAATTGCATCTGCTTACTATAATGATCAAGCAAATCAAGCAGATGTGAAAGCTAATAAGGGAATTTTATATCGCTATCCTCAAGATGGCTCGCAAACTATGCAAAAGGTCAGTGGTGCAGAACATAATGCATCGCCTGGAACTATATTCGAAGGACAAGTACCAGCTGAACGAGTTGCCTTGAAAGAAGATACGATTGCACCGACGATTTCACATAAAGTGGCAGAAGGGCTAATTTCTGAATTTCAAGATCATAAATTGGGTTTTTCTGTTCTTGATAACGAACGTGTTAAGAGTGTGAAATTATATTACAAAACGAATCCGAATGCAGAATATAAGGCTGAAAATTTAGTAGAGAATCGTGTAGATAAAAAATATCATTATACCATTTATTCACCTGAATTAATTGGAAAAGAGAAAGTGACATATTACTTGGAAGCTTCTGATGGCTTCAATGTAGTAAAAAGTGATATGTATTCAGTGCAAATAGCTGGGGAGAAAGATAAAGGACCTCTTCGTCTTAATGTAAAAGATGATGAAGTGGTTGCAAATCAAGTTTTATTAAAAGGAACCTCTTCGTCGGTTGGGGCTGAACGACTTGCTCTTTTAGTGGATGGAAAGAAAGTTGAGACGAACACATATCGTTCGTTAGAGAAGCCTGCTTATTTTGCTTTCGATGTGAAGCAAACTGACTTGTATTTTAAAAACGCAGTCACAATTGGGAATGAAGTATTACGTATATTTGATGATACGTATAGTGATTATGTCACATTAACTGTAAAAATTGATCAATCAAAAATTAAATATAATGAGCCGTTCAAAATTGATATTCGATCTGGCACAAAGACGTCACCATTTGACAATCGAGTTGAAGAGAATAAAGATGATTTTTATTTGAAAAATGTTCGCCTTGTATTAGCGGATGGAACGACTTTATATGATCCGAATTTTGCAAATCCAAATCAGGAGTTATCAATTGGTGATGGAGATACATCAACACCAGTATTTACGTTCGGATTCCAAGTTCCAGAGGATAAGTTTATTTCGAATGCATATTTATGGGATACAAAACAAGTGAAGGATGGAAAGCATCGAATTGCAGTGCAAGATGGTGTGAATAAAGAAGTCGTTGCAGATGTAAAAGTTGATAATACACCACCAAAGATTTCAACTACGGTACAGAACGAGAAAAAATATAAAGGGAAAATTCCAATTGATGTAACGGTTACAGATGATGTAGCAGGAGTGAAAAGTAAAAAAGTTATATTGGATGGTAAGGAAATTGTAACTCCTTATGAAACATCATCTGCACAATTAGCAGCAGGAAAGCATGAGTTACATGTAGAGGCTGAGGATCAGGTAGGAAATCGTGAAGAAAAGACAATTATGTTTGAAACTTGGGCAGAAAATCCAACAGATCCTACTCCAATTGCACCTAAAGATGGAGAAAAAAATGTGAGCACGAATCCGACACTTGAAGCAAAAGTAACTGATCCAACAAATGACGCAATGAAGGCAACATTTTATAAAGGATATACGTATAAGCCGAATGAAACGGATCGTATGAAAATTACCGAAAATTCGATAGAACAAGAACCACCACAAGCTTTTTCTGTGAATGGTGAGAAAAGTTTTGACCAAGATCAGCTAAGTAAAGTTAGTAAAAAAGATGGGAAATATTATACAACGGAATCAACAGAGAAATTTCCATATCATCGTTTTGATGTAGCGGTTGCTGATGATGTGAAAAACGATGATACGGTAGAAGTAAAATGGTATGGACATTCTCTAGAAGGAAGAAAAGTTACGATGTATGCTTGGAACTACATGACAAATAAGTGGACAGAACTTACATCGAAAATTGCTGGGGATAAGGACTTTGAATTAAAAGGTGCTGTATTAGCGAAAGAATATGTAAAAGATCAAAAAGTAAGTGTAATTGTGCAAGACCAAATTCCAAGTTCACCAAATAAGTTTGATTACACATTTGTATGGATGTCGGATACACAGTATTACTCTGAAAGTTATCCCTATATTTACAAAAGTCAGGTTGACTGGATTGCTGCACAAAAGGATCCATTAAATATTAAATATGTATTCCATACAGGGGATCTTGTTGATAAGTCATATCAAGAATTTCAATGGCAGCGCGCAGATGAATACATGAAAGTACTTGAGAATGCGAAAGTACCGTATGGTGTGTTGGCCGGGAATCATGATGTAAATCATAAAGATGAAGACTATACAGCATACTCGAAATATTTTGGGGATTGGCGTTTTAAAGATAAGCCATTTTATGGCGAAAGTTATAAGGATAACCGCGGACATTATGATTTGATTTCAGTAAAAGGTAACGATTTTATTATGCTGTATATGGGATGGGGCGTTACAGATGAAGATATTCAATGGATGAAGGAAGTATTGCAGAAATATCCGAATCGAAAAGCGATTTTATCATTCCATGAATATTTACTTGTATCAGGCAATCGTAGTCCGATTGGTGACAAAATTTTTAATGAAGTAGTTAAACCGAATAAGAATGTGTTAGCTGTGTTGAGTGGACATTATCACGATAGTGAGACATTAGTTGATGAAATTGATGAGAATGGGGACGGCATCGTAGATCGTAAAGTATATCAAATGCTGGCGGATTATCAAGGTGGCCCAGAAGGGGGACAAGGCTATATGCGACTTTTACAATTTGATACAACTGCGAACAAAATGTATGTCAAAACGTACTCTCCATATTTAAATGAGTATAATTTTTATAAACCAGAAGAGTATCCAGGAAAAGATGAATTTGAATTAGACGTTGATTTACAACCTGCGATAAAACAAGTCGCAACAGACTATGTAGAAGTAAACGTGTACACGAATGAAGTAATCGGTAAAGATAATTTTGTGGCGAATTGGCGCAACGCAAAAGTAAAATTGGAGAATTTAAAGGAAAATACGACGTATCAATGGTATATAAAAGTCGAAGACCGATATGGTGGTCAAGTGACTTCACCAGTTTGGTCCTTTACAACAGGTAAAAAAGGTTGGAGATGGAACGTGTTCCCAAATTAGGGAACACGTTTTTTAGTCATAAGAAACTTTTGTACCGTGCGTCCAATCCGCGTCGCTTCTTTGAAGACCACCTCGAGATTCGATCTCTTTTATAATTTCTTTGTAAATCGTTTGGCCTTCTACGTTTAAATAAGGCATGATTTGTTGCAAGGAATGGTGAAAATAAGCTAATTCATCTTGTTTCCATTCTTCTTTCGAAATCATAGATAGTTCTGTCATATCGCGTCCAACATACATGTGTACACCTCCATCATATGTAGTTTGAATGAGCCTAGGGAGATGTATGCGTAAATTAAAAAATAAAATTGCGGATATCTTTTGAAAGGGTTGGTTACATTATTGATTGTGGAGGTGAGAAAGATGAGTAAAAAACAACAAGGTTATAACAAAGCAACTTCTGGTGCTAGCATTCAAAGTACAAATGCTAGCTACGGCACAGAGTTTGCGACTGAGACAAACGTACAAGCAGTAAAACAACAAAATGCACAATCAGAAGCGAAAAAATCACAGGCTTCTAGCGCTGGTGTTCAAAGTGCAAATGCTAGCTATGGTACAGAGTTTGCAACTGACACAGATGTACAAGCAGTGAAACAACAAAATGCACAATCAGCAGCAAAAAAATCACAGGCTTCTAGCGCTGGTGTTCAAAGTGCAAATGCTAGCTATGGTACAGAGTTTGCAACTGACACAGATGTACAAGCAGTGAAACAACAAAATGCACAATCAGCAGCAAAAAAATCACAATCTTCTAGCACGAATCAATAACAAAGAAAAACACTTCTCGATTCAAGAGAAGTGTTTTCTTTGTTTGGTAATGGATTACGAAACAAAGAATTTTACTAGTAAAGGTCTAATGTTATTCAATTCGATTGCTTTAAAAATTTTATTGAGAGAGCCGACATAACTTCTAATAAGTCAACAAATGTAGTCAAAGGAGAAGGGGATAGGACATTAGAAAATATTTAGTAGCGATGTAACCTGTATGAATAGGTGATGGGAATTTATTGAAAACAGGGGGTAAATGATGAATTCATTTGATAAGTTGGTAGGAGAGCAATTGCAAACAATGGATGAGTTGTTGAAATTACAAGCACATTTAGAGAAGTACCAACAGATCGAAACAAGTGAACAAAAAAAAGACGATAAAAAAGAGTTGCATTTTATTCGTCAAGAAATACACAAAACGGAACAAGCATTGAAGCTTTTGCATGAAAAATTTGAGCAACAAACAAATGAAGTGATTCACTCTTTTGAAACTGAAAAAATAATTTCTAACTAAAGAAGTGATGTATCCGGATGCTTTAGTTGGAAAAGCCCTTTTTAAATTTATGAAGAAGGGCTTTTTGTCGCAACATGATTTGTCAAGGAAGAGTAATTCGTTAGTGTTTACGAAAGTTGGATTGTGTCGGTTTAGTTTTAAAATTTTGACAAAAAAGTTATAATAGAAAAAAAGTGAATTCGGCTCAATACGTTTTTAAAAGAAACGATACTAGTTGGGACAACTTTAGAAGAGCATTCACAGTGAAAGAAGGGAGAACGTATGGGATTTCCCAAAGAAGGAGAAAAAGTACAAATACATAGTTATAAACATAATGGCTCCATTCATAGAATGTGGGAAGAGACTACAATTTTAAAAGGAACACAAAGTCTTGTAATTGGTGCAAATGACCGGACTGTAGTAACCGAATCAGATGGCCGGACATGGATTACGCGTGAGCCTGCAATTTGTTATTTTCATTCAAATTATTGGTTTAATGTAATCGGTATGTTAAGAGAAGAGGGAGTATACTACTATTGTAATTTAAGTTCTCCATTTGCATATGATTCTGAAGCATTAAAGTATATTGATTATGATTTGGATATTAAGGTATATCCAGATATGACATATACGCTTTTAGATGAAGATGAGTACGAAAAGCATAGTCAGATGATGAATTATCCACCAGTAATTGATACGATTCTAAAGCGGAATGTGGAGTATTTAACACAGTGGATTCATCAAAGAAAAGGACCTTTTGCGCCAGATTTTGTTGATATGTGGTATGAACGGTATTTAATGTATAGGGACTAGAACAAACCTGCAGGGGAATTCCCAGCAGGTTTGTTCTAGTAAAGGGGGAAGTATATGCAGGGAATAAAAAGATATTTACAATTTGTAAAACCGTACCGGTGGCTTATTACAATTACAATTATTATCGGACTTATTAAGTTTGGTATTCCGCTTATTATGCCGTGGCTATTAAAGTATATTATTGATGATGTTATTCAAGGCAGTGGATCACTTCAGGAAAAAACATCACAATTGATAACAGCAATCGGGATTGCCTTTTTTATTTTTGGTGTACTGAGACCACCTGTTGAATATTATCGTCAATATTTTGCACAGCGTATTGGTAATACAGTACTTTACGACTTACGAAAACATATTTTTGGGCATCTGCAAAAGTTAAGTTTACGCTACTATTCAAATACAAAAACAGGTGAAATTATTTCGCGTGTGATTCATGATGTAGAGCAGACGAAGGATTTTGTTATTACAGGACTTATGAATGTCTGGCTTGATACAGCTACAATTTTTATTGCAATTGTAGTTATGTTTTCTATGAATATAAAATTAACGCTTGTTGCATTGTTAATTTTGCCGATTTATGCAGTTGCAGTGAAATATTTTTTCGGGCGTCTTCGTAAATTAACGAGAGAGCGTTCACAAGCATTGGCAACGATGCAAGGTTATTTACATGAGCGTATCCAAGGGATGCAAGTGACGCGTAGTTTTGCATTAGAAGAGTATGAAAAAGGGCAGTTTGAAAAGAAAAATAATGATTTTTTAACAAAAGCATTAACACATACAAGCTGGACAGCACGGACATTTTCTACAGTGAATACGTTAACGGATTTAGGACCGTTACTTGTTATTGCGTTTGCGGCATATGAAGTGATTCAAGGCTCTTTAACACTTGGAACGATGGTTGCTTTTGTTGGCTATATGGATAGTTTATATAGTCCATTGCGCCGCCTTGTTAACTCTTCTACAACACTCACGCAATCATTTGCATCAATGGATCGAGTGTTTGAGTTGTTAGATGAAAAGTATGATATTGTAAATACTCCAAACGCAATTTTACCAAAAAGGCTTTCGGGTGAAATTGTATTTGATCAAGTTTCTTTTCGGTATAATACTGATGAAAAAGATGTACTACATGACCTTTCTTTCTCAATTCGTTCTGGAGAAAAGATTGCCCTCGTTGGAGCGAGTGGAGGTGGAAAGTCATCCTTAGCTAGTTTAATTCCAAGATTTTATGATGTTTCTAGCGGTGCGATTTATGTAGATGGTGTGAATGTGAGAGATTATAATGTAAGAAATTTACGTAGTCATATCGGTATTGTCTTGCAAGATAATCTGTTATTTAGTGATACAATTCAATCTAATATTTTATATGGAAATCCGAAAGCACCGAAAGAGGAAGTTATTGCGGCTGCAAAAGCAGCGCAGATTCATAATTTTATTATGAATCTACCAGATGGATACGATACAGTTGTGGGAGAAAGAGGCGTAAAGCTGTCTGGTGGACAAAGACAGCGTGTAGCGATTGCACGTGTCTTCTTGAAAAATCCTTCTTTACTTATATTAGACGAAGCAACATCGGCTTTAGACTTAGAGAACGAAAGACATATTCAAGAGGCTCTTCAAACATTAGCTGCGGACCGTACAACAATAATCATTGCTCATAGATTGGCAACTATTACACATGTGGATACGATCATATATATCGAAGATGGTGAAATAAAAGAAAAGGGTTCTCATGAACAATTAATGCAAAAACGAGGATTTTATTATAATTTATATCAAATTCAACATATAGAAGAAACAGCCCCTTTGGCGTAAAGGGGCTGTTTTTTCATTCATCTTCTTTTTTTTCATCAATTTGTAGTTCGTCTTCTGGTTTGTGATACGTATAAAAACTATCTACAAGTAAATCTAAATGTTCAACTTCTTCACTGTAATTAATAATTGAAGAAATAAGAGGGAAGAGATGTAACCATATTTTATAGGATTCTTCATCATCTTTATTTTGATAGTCCATAAATATATCGATTAATTCCTGCTTACCAGTTTCTACCTCATCAAGCATCTCAACAGACTGTTGTTTTTTCGCTTTGCCAATAAATTTTAACAAAACTTGTTCATGATAGTGTGTTAATGAATCTAATTCATTTTGAATGGATTCTTGAAATGGTTCAGGCATATATCGTAATTCGTTTTCAGTGCGATGTAATGCTTTTAATGTACTTAATGCACGACTCGTTGTTGCTAACATTTGTCTAAATAAGACGAGCTTACGAATTTTTGCAAATTGTACTTTTTTCGTATAGATTCTTTCTTCTTTGTAAAGTAAGTAGTAATGATTTAATTTAATCATTTTTTCTTTCATACGATCAATATCTGTTTTTAGTGTTGTAAAATCAGAAGCTTGCCTGCTGTTCATACGAATCCATTTCACAATTTCTTCGGTGTTATCAACGATACGATGATATAGTTTTGTTTCGTATTTTGGCGGCATAAACATTAAATTTACAAGTGAAGCCGCGACAATACCGACCATAATGGTTGCAAAGCGAAGCAGAGCGAAGTCAAAGAAGTTTGCACCTTGATATTCCATAATCGCAATAACCGTCACTAAAGCAATTGATATTGTATTTTCTAAACGTAATTGTAGTGTAAGAGCAATAACTAATATACAAGTTAATCCAATAATAAAAGGATTGTGTCCAAAAGCAAATGCAAATCCGATAGCGAATACTGCACCAATTACGTTTGCTTGTATTTGTTCGAGTGCTGTCAAATACGAGCGGTATACAGATGGCTGTACAGCAAAAATTGCTGAAATCCCCGCAAATACTGGACTCGGTAATTGGAACAGAGTACAAGCAAATAAAGCTAATGTAATGGCAATACCCGTTTTTAAAATGCGAGCACCAAGTTTCATACCCTTTTTAATATCCTTTCTCTCTTGTCATAATGAATGTACAACATGATACTATACATTCATTACAATATGTTAGCAAGTGATATTTTAGTGATGTTCAAAAAGTCCGGTAAAGATAGCTGTCGCATTTCTTCGTTACGTCGCCAGTCCGGTACTCATGTAGTATAAGCTACACTCCGTATCCTCCTGGCTTTCGTGCCTCGAACTGCTCGGCTCTCTTTATCCTCCTTTTTGAACCCATATTTTAGTGATGTTCAAAAAGTCCGGTAAAGATAGCTGTCGCATTTCTTCGTTACGTCGCCAGTCCGGTACTCATGTAGTATAAGCTACACTCCGTATCCTCCTGGCTTCCGTGCCTCGAACTGCTCGGCTCTCTTTATCCTCCTTTTTTAGTGAAAAAACCTGCTGAATTTCAGCAGGTTTTCAAATTGTTATTATAGATTACTATGTGATGCTCACTTAGTCAATTTTAAGCAAATGGAAATTATTCAGTCGAAATAGATGGATCTGCTTGCTCTTTTTTCGGAATGACTTCATAAAAGTGAGACTGAATGTCCTCTAATAATGGTGTTAAGAGAGCAGCTTCTTCATATTGTTTATGCTCATTTAATACACGAACGTAGTCTAATAATAATTCTGTGATGTCTGATTCCCCGTTTTTGCTAAGTTCACGTAATGTTACATTCGCTCCTTTTGCAATTCTTCTTCGCAAAGCAGCTTCTGTTAAACCAAGTTTAGGTTGATGGCGTAAATAAACGACACCACCAGTCATACCTGCACAAATCCATGGGCCAGGATCACCAAGAACGAGTGCGCGACCGTTTGTCATATATTCAAAAGCAAAGCCTTTAATATTTGCATGAACACCGAGATTCCCGTGTTCTTTTTCTCGAAGTGGTTTTGTTATTCTTCCCCCGATGATCATATCTGCTCCAGATAAGCGGATGCCAGCACGTGCATCAGCGTTACCTTGCACATATAAAGTTCCTTTTTGTGCACCATACCCGAATCCTTTTCCGACAGAACCGTTATAGTATGTTCCATTTTTTCCTCTTGCTTTTGTGATATAAATGCCACCGCCAAATGAGGTTTTTCCGATGCCATCTTGTGCACCACCATTGACGTGAATAAATAAGTTTTCGCTATTGTAGGCACCTAATCCGTTTCCAGGAACGGAACCATTTGTGTATTTTAGTGTAATTGGTTCCAGAGTATTGTTGTCATATAATTTACTGCGGACTCGGTAGCATGATTCAAGACCACCCATTACGCGTTGCTCCACACCAACACCAACTAGCTCTTTTGATTGGAAAGAATCAGTTGTTGCATAATGTTGTTGCTGGGCTGCTCCTGTTATCATGTAGGATGTACTGTCTAATGTTTGTAATAAATTTTGTAAATCTAATAGTTCTGTGCCTCGCGTTTGTTCTAGCAAATCAGAGCGACCAACAATTTCTTGTAAGTTCGTATAACCGAGTCCACCTGTTAAACGTTTAAGTTCTGTTCCGAAAGTAGTAAATAGGTGCAATAAACCTTCTACAGCATTTTCAAATTGCCGCGGAACGAAGCGACGTAGTCCATGTTCTTTTGCCTGCGCTTCGGATTCGATTTGTGTTGCAATACCAACATGGCATGTATCTAAGTGACAGCCCCGGCACGTTGTACAACCGATTGCAATCATGGATAAAGTACCGAATCCAATACGGTTTGCACCAAGAAGCATAATTTTAAGTGCATCATTTACACTGCGGATACCACCATCTGCCCAAATCTCTACGTTGTGTCTCATATTTGCTTCTAATAGAGCGTTATGTGCAGCTTTTACTCCGATTTCAACTGGAAGGCCTACATGTTGCAGTGCATGAATACGAGCGGCACCTGTTCCACCATCAAAGCCGCTAATATTAATAAAATCAGCACCAGCTTTTGCGATTCCTACAGCGATCGTTCCGATATTAGGGACAACTGGAACTTTGACCGCGACTCTTGCAAGTTGATTGGCTGTTTTAATTTCAGTAATCATTTGTGCTAAGTCTTCAATCGAGTAAATATCATGGTTATTGGAAGGAGAAATCAAATCCGAACCAATTGTTGCATTACGAGCTTCTGCAATTTTAGAAGTTACCTTTGATCCAGGCAAATGTCCCCCTTCACCAGGTTTTGCTCCTTGACCAATTTTGATTTCAATTAAATTTGATGAATTTAACAGTTCAGCATTCACCCCAAAACGTCCTGATGCAATTTGTTGGCCGCGTGTATGTGGGTATTTACCAATCATATCTTTAATTTCTCCGCCTTCACCGTTTAAACTAATCATATTGAGACGGTCTGCTGCCTCTGCATAAGCACGGAATGCAATTTCATTTTGAGATCCAAATGACATCGAACTAATAATAAACGGCAAGTCATGATTTTTTACACCAATTGAAACATGCTCAGTCGGCACTGGTTGCTCGGCTTCTTTCATTTGGACAAGGTGACGAATTGCAATCGGATTCTTATCTTCTACCTCAGCTAATTTCTCCCGATAATTATCGTAAGCATTCCCTTTTGCCACATCACCAATTGCTTTCCAAATGCGAGGGAATATATGAAACGTTTTTCGCATTCTAACTTTTGGGTTGTTATAATCAAGTGCCCGGATTTTAGCGTCTTCTGCTAAAGATTCAAGTGAAAATGCTACAGTACGTGATCCTAAAAAGTTTGTAATTTGTAGTATGTTTGCAATTTCTTCGTGTAAACCAATTGAAGAGAAGAGACGGCCGTAACCACGCAGTTCATGGATACCGATAGTTGAAATGACTTTTTCAAGACCTTTGTTTAGCGCCTTATATAAATTAGAAATTGGTATCGTTGTCCCATCATTTACGGTTGCGAACATTAAATATGGATTAATAACATCTGCACCTAGTCCGTACAGTGTAACAATATCGTGTAAAGAACGGAGAGCGCCGGATCTTATAACAATGGAGCATTTTCGGCGTAATTTGTGCTCAGTTAGTTCTTGATGTACTTTAGCTGTAATCAAATGTGGATCGATCCACAAGTGTTCATTTTGATGAGCTTTTGCATCATCAAGTAATAAGAGAGAAGCACCTTTTTTAATAGCTGCTGTAGCTTCGGCACTAATTCGATTTAATGCATCTTGTAAAGTTTCTGATGCTGGAAAGGTAACAGATAACTTGTAAACTGTGCTATGAATTGCAAATAGATTTACAAGTTGTTCATATGAAATGGTTTCTAAATCTTCTGAAATTGATTGTGCTAAATTACCTTCTAGTATAATCGGTGACAAAAGTTCGGTAACAAAAGTTTGCTGCTCACCACTAAACAAGCTAGGACGTTCTCCTAGTACTGTGCGTGTAGAGAAGTGTTCAATTTCTCGGTCGCGATCGATTGCTGGGTTTGTAACAACAGCAACACTTTCTTTTATAAAATCGGCAATGTTTCGTCTGTCTGTATCAAGTGCAGCGAGAGGGGCGTCATGGCCGAGTGAACGAATTGGTTCAACACCTTTTGTTGCCATTTGTTCAAGAAGTTGGATATGCTCGCGATCCCAGCCGAAAGCTACATATTGTTCTGTTTCAACTTGAGAGAGGTTAGATAGCCCTTCGACCTTTTCCATAGCTGGAATAGATAAGTTGAAATGATAATCTGAAAAATTAATACGTTGTTTCATGCGTTTATATACTTCTTCTTGGTATGTTTCATATTCGTAGAGAACGAGGGCACCTTGTTTATTCCACTTCAAACCTACTTTTTCTCCGGGAGCAAGTGACTTTGGTTCTGCTACATATTCAGATGGTGATACGACACCTGGTTCAGAAGAAAAGATATAGGAACTTTCTGTTTCTACTTTCCAAACTGGTCGCAAACCAAGTGAATCTACACTAAAAACAGCTTCATCTTTATAACGTGAAATAATGCCGGCCGGCCCTTGGGCGAAATGTCCCCATGCTTCACGAATATACGTATATAAATCTTGCATATGTGGCTCGTATAATTTAATCTCATTAATAATTGGTGGAAATAATATATCCATTGCTTCAAATAGACTGTAGTTGTAGTGAACGAGAAGTGTTTCTAAGGTGCGGTTTAAATCTTGAGAATCACTGCCTCCAGCAGTAAGTGGTACATCAATCATTTCGGCTTGATCACGTAACTTGGAAATTGTATTAATTTCACCATTATGTCCAAGGATGCTAAATGGTTGCACGCGAAAAAAATTAGATAATGTATTTGTAGAATAGCGATTATGTCCAAGTGTCATTGTTGATGCAATAAGTGAATGCCGTAAATCATCATAGTAGGCAACAAGTGTATCGCCAGCGCCAAGAACTTTGTATACAACATGGTCGTGGCTTAATGAAGCAACATGAATTGCTGTATTTTCTTCAATTTCAATTGTTAAAGAGAATAGTACTTGATCGATGGCTTCATTTTTTGTTTCTGAAAGAATGGCAATTTGCCAAAATAAAGGTTCTTCTTGTTTGCCAAGAGGACCAAGTGCATCAGAATTTATAACATCATCACTTTCGAAGAGAACGGTGAAATTTTTATTGTTTAATTTATTACGAATACTGTTCTTTAAAAGAGTAGGATTTTCTTTTTTGTTTAGAAAAAAATGTCCAACGATAAAGTGGGGATGGTCCACAATCGCTGGATTATATCCACTATTTTTAAATTTTTCTTTCCAAAGGGCTTTCGGTAAGTCGATATGAACACCAATACCATCGCCTTCTCCATTAATAAAGCCAGCACGGTGATTCATTTTTACCAGTGATTGTATACAAAGATCGATGTTTTCTTTTGTTGGAACATTTTGTTTTTCCATAACGGAAACGATTCCACACGCATCGTGTTCTGCATTTGCGTAATTTCGAAATAAAGACGGTGTCCATTTATTTGTATTGTTAGGCATCCGTCAATCCCCCCTCTATTATAAAGTTAAGAATAATCTAATTATTCGAGGCGTATATTGCCTTATAAACAACAGAATAATTAATATGAATCCCAATATAAAACAGATAATTATGAATAATTATACTATTGATGTGTAATTTATGAAATAGAAAAAAGAAAAAAATAGAGGGTGGCCTCTATTTTTTTCTTTTGAGTATGTATTTTCTTATGCGTTCGCTAAAGCAGCAAATGCTCTACCGACAGCTTCGATTGTATATTCGATATCTTCTTTTGTATGTTCTGTTGTTAAGAACCATGCTTCATACTTAGATGGAGCTAAGTTAATTCCTTCGTTGAGCATAAGCTTGAAGAACTTACCGAACATTTCTCCATCTGTATTTTGAGCAGCGTCATAATCTTCAATTGTATCTGTAGTGAAGTATACAGTTAACGCACCTTTTAGACGGTTTACTGTAATATCGATGCTATGTTTTGCAGCTTGTTCCAAAATTCCTTTTTCAAGCATTGCTCCAAGTTCATCTAATTTTTCGTATACACCTTTTTGTTGCAGTACTTCTAAGCAAGCAATACCAGCTGCCATAGATGCTGGGTTTCCAGCCATTGTACCAGCTTGGTAAGCAGGGCCGAGCGGTGCAACTTGTTCCATAATTTCTTTTTTACCACCATATGCACCGATTGGAAGACCTCCGCCAATTATTTTACCAAGTGCTGTTAAATCTGGTGTTACACCAAGTAAGTCTTGAGCACCGCCGTACATAAAGCGGAAAGCTGTGATTACTTCATCATAAATAACTAGTGCGCCAACTTCGTGAACAAGCTCATTTACTTTTTCTAGGAAGCCAGGTTTAGGTTCGACAATTCCGAAGTTCCCAACGATTGGTTCTACAAGAATAGCTGCTACCTCATGTCCCCATTTATCGAGTGCTTCTTTTAATGTCTCTACGTTATTAAATGGAACGGTAATAACTTCTTGAGCGATACTTTGGGGTACACCGGCTGAATCAGGAGTACCAAGAGTAGAAGGACCTGAACCAGCTGCTACAAGAACTAAGTCTGAATGACCGTGGTAGCAACCAGCAAACTTCATAATTTTTGTACGACCTGTATAAGCGCGAGCCACACGAATTGTTGTCATAACAGATTCCGTACCAGAGTTTACGAAACGAACTTTATCTAAAGCAGGCATTGCTTCTTTTAACATTTTTGCAAATTTTACTTCTAGTGCTGTTGGTGTTCCGTATAAAACACCATTTTCAGCTGCTGTTTTAATTGCTTCTGTTACGTGAGGATGAGCGTGTCCTGTAATGATTGGACCGTATGCTGCTAAATAATCGATATATTTGTTACCATCTACATCCCAAAAATAAGCACCTTTTCCGCGTTCCATTGCAACAGGTGAACCGCCACCAACTGCTTTGAAAGAACGAGAAGGACTGTTAACACCACCAACGATATGTTCTAACGCTTCCTTATGTAATGCTTCTGATTTTGTGAAATTCACTACAATTCATCTCCTTACAAAAATCTATGTATTATTCTAACATGTTTTTCAAAAAGACGTATTGTTTGTGATAGGAAGGGCAGTTGGGTAAACTATTCGTTGTGGTATCGAGGAAGGGGGCCCGATTATGAAATCGGTAATTGAAGTACAAGGATTACGTAAAGAATTTACAGCATATTCAAGCCGCTCTGGTTTAAAAGGTGCGTTTCGCGATTTATTAAATCGTAATTATAAAATAGTGCCAGCAGTGAATGATGTTTCGTTTACTATAAATCAAGGTGAAATGGTTGGTTATATTGGTGAGAATGGTGCGGGTAAATCAACGACAATTAAAATGTTAACCGGAATTTTAACACCGACGTCTGGTCAAATTACAGTAAATGGCATGAATCCACATAAACAGCGAGAAGAGTTTGTGAAAACAATTGGTGTTGTATTTGGTCAGCGTTCACAGCTTTGGTGGGATATTGCGGTACAAGAATCATTTCGTTTATTAAAAAAAGTGTATGGTGTATCTGATAGGCAGTATAAGGAACATATGGAGCATGTCATTGAAACACTAGATATTGGACCATTGCTAGATAAACCGGTGCGTAAATTGTCGCTTGGTCAACGAATGCGTTGTGAATTAGCAGCAGCGTTAATTCATAATCCACCGCTTTTATTTTTAGATGAACCAACGATTGGGCTAGACGTTCTCGTAAAATTAAAAATCCGTGAGTTTTTAAAGGAAATGAATGAACGTTATAAAACAACAATTTTATTAACAACACATGATATTACTGATATTGAAGCGTTATGTGAACGCGTCATTATGCTGGATGAAGGAAGCATTATGTATGATGGATCATTAGAAAAGCTTCGTTCGCAGTGGGGAGCAGAAAAAGAAATACATTTTCAATTTACAGCACCAGTTTCATATCAACAACTATTAATGCTAATGCCGGATAATCATGTAGTTTGGTCACAAGGGAAAGAAGAATATACATGGATTGCGAAAATACCCAATGAAGAAGTTATAATTTCTATGCTTATTTCCAAAGTAGTCCAAGCTTTTCAAATTAAAGATTTAAAAATTAATGAAGTGTCGACAGAAGAAATTATCCGTAATATTTATGAAGAGGGTATGATTCATGGGTAAGTATATTGAAATGATTCGTGTTCGTTTTTTAATGATGCTTGCTTATCGGACAAATTACTATAGTGGAATTTTAATTTATACGATTAACATCGGAGCGTATTATTTTTTATGGCAAGCTATTTACAGTGGGAAAGAGAATATCGAAGGTTTATCGATTTCTCAAATGACAACCTACATTGCCATCGCGTGGATGGCTCGCGCTTTTTATTTTAATAATATTGACAGAGAAATTGCGATGGAAATTCAAGAGGGACGTGTAGCTGTTGAATTAATTCGTCCATATAACTACTTAGGAATGAAAGTTATGCAAGGTCTTGGAGAGGGGATCTTCCGTTTTGCATTCTTTTCTATTCCCGGTATGATCATTGTTACACTTTTATTCTCATTGCAAATTACAACCAATTTTCAAACGTGGTTATATTTTTTTCTGTCGTTAGTTTTCAGTTTTATTATTAATACGCAAATTAATTTAATGACAGGCATGCTTACTTTTTTCTTATTTAATAATAGTGGAATTATGTATGCAAAACGTGTGGTTATTGATTTATTTTCAGGTTTATTACTACCCATTAGCTTTTATCCTCTATGGGCACAAAAAGCAATGGTGTTTTTGCCATTTCAAGCAATCAGTTATATTCCGAGTATGATTTTCTCTGAAGGAATACAAGGAAGTAAGTTGTATCAGGCTTTATTATTTCAAATGATTTGGGCAGTCGTACTTATTGTTCCAATTGTGCTGATGTGGAAAACGGCGAGAAAACGCCTAATTGTACAAGGGGGATGATGAGATGCTGTATATAAAACTGTTTTTGCAATATGCAAGCCAATATATAAAAACTAAACTAGAGTATCGCGGCGATTTTATCGTTGGATTAGTATCTGATTTACTACTCCAAGCTGTTAACTTAATTTTTATTCTTGTTGTTTTCGGACATACACAAGCATTAAAGGGATGGAGTCGAGAAGAAGTGATTTTTATTTATGGCTTTTTCTTAGTACCATTTGCTATCTTTTCTGCTTTCTTTAATATATGGGATTTTAATGATCGATACATTATTAAGGGAGAAATGGATCGTGTTTTAACAAGACCGATTCATAGTTTATTCCAAATTATATTAGAGCGAATGGAACTGGAGTCTTTGATTGGTGCAGTTACTGGGATTATTGTAATGGGATATGCGTCAGTGCAGCTTCAATTATCCTTTTATTGGTACGATTTCTTTCTTTTCTTGGTCATGGTAGCTGGAGGTGCCCTTGTATATGGCGGGATATTTGTGACGCTTGCAAGTATCGGCTTTTGGTCAGATGCGAAAAGCTCTATTATGCCATTGATGTATAACATTGGGAATTATGGGCGATATCCTGTAAATATTTATAACCGTGTGATCCGGTTTGTTTTAACGTTTGTCTTACCATTTGCATTTGTTGGTGTATATCCAGCGGCGTATTTTCTTAGAAAGACAGAATGGAACAGTTATGCGTTTGCGACACCGTTTGTTGGTGTAATTTGTTTTACAATTGCAATCACGTTTTGGAATTTTGGAGTGAAGAAATACCGCGGTGCGGGAAACTAACGACGGATATACAAGTTTCATCTACTGTGGGATAAATTATTCTTTGTCCTCATACATATAGGATGAGGTGGAGGACATGTTATGGGGACTTATTTTATTAATTTCAGCCATTGCTGTGTTAAGGAGTATTCAAATATTATGGAGCTCATACTCAGATTCGAAGCGTTTCTTTTCCTTGTATAACCTAACTTCATTATTTCTAATTTACACAACGGTGCTTATCGCATTTGGATTAAGTTATGTTGTATTAGAGGAAAGTGGATTTGCCGTCTTAAGAGAAGACGGAGAAAGTTTAACTGTCCATTCTTTCCAACTGGTAGAAGTATGCTTATATTTTAGTGCGGTTACTTTATTATCTGTTGGATATGGTGATGTAACTCCTGTTGGAATCGGACGCTGGATTGCAATTATTGAAGCGTTGATTGGATATACACTGCCGTTTGCATTCGTAGTTCGAACAGTGATAGACAATGAAAAATGAGATAACATTTGTTATAGTAGAAGGAAAAGACAAGGAGTGATAAAGATGGTCGCAGTAGGAGAGATGGCACCGGATTTTACACTAGAAGGAAGTAACGGAAAGCAGGTTAAGCTATCGGACTTTCACGGGAAAAATGTAGCACTATATTTTTATCCGAAAGATATGACACCAGGTTGTACAACAGAAGCGTGTGATTTCCGAGATGCATACGGATTATTTCAAGAAAAAGATACGGTTATACTTGGTATAAGTCCAGATCCAGTGAATAGACATTTGAAATTTATTGAAAAGCATGATTTGCCATTCTTACTTTTAGTAGATGAAGATCATAAAGTGGCGGAACTATATGATGTATGGAAGCTGAAAAAGAATTTCGGAAAAGAATACATGGGAATTGAAAGATCTACGTTTCTTATTAATAAAGATGGTGAACTAGTAAAAGAATGGCGTAAAGTAAAAGTAAAAGGGCATATCGAAGACATCCTTTCTTATTTAGATTAAGGTTCTGCATAAGCAAGAACTGAAGGGGAATTTATTATGATGTAATTAATATGAGGCATATGTCTATACACTTGTGCTGATGTTTCATACATTAAAAGGGTAGGGCATACCTCCTCAGATGATAGTATTCCAAGTGCGATTATTTCGCACTTTTTTCTATGTAAATGTATAAAGGAGGGACAAATATACATAAGAATAAGGTTAGATGAAAAATAAACTTCACAGTTATAGTAGAAATATTGACGATTGACAAGAAAAGGAGTACACTCTTTATAAGAATTATAAAATAATAATCCGTATAGAATCGGGGTGCATGACGGTGGTCGAAGAAGAATTAAAAGAAGCGCTAGAAATGCTGAAAAATACGGGTGTACGCATTACTCCACAGCGTCATGCTATTTTAGAGTACCTTGTGGAATCTATGACGCACCCAACAGCGGACGAAATTTATAAAGCGTTAGAAGGTAAGTTTCCAAATATGAGCGTTGCAACGGTTTATAATAACTTACGTGTATTTAAAGAAGTTGGGCTTGTTAAGGAATTAACTTATGGAGACGCTTCAAGTAGATTTGATTATGTTACAAGTCAGCATTACCATGTAATTTGTGAAAAATGTGGTAAGATTGTTGATTTTCCTTATGGAGGTTTGGAAAAACTTGAAGATGAAGCTGCGAAAACAACCGGCTTTGTTATTAATAGTCATCGTTTAGAAATTTATGGCGTATGTCCAGAATGTCATAAGGCGTAATATATAACAAAGAAAGAGGTCGACGTAACCGTCGACCTCTTTCTTTGTTATATAAACTCCATTTTATGCTTTATAGCTCTTTTTATTATACCTCTCATCAAACTCTTTTCCTTCTAAATTACGATCAAGCGTTAAGGGTTGATTGCAATGCATACATGCGTCTACTCGGCCGAGCATTTTGGTAGGTTTGTTACAACTTGGGCAAATGATTTGTACGGTTTTTGTAGATAACATGCCAATCCAAAAGTAAACGACGGTGCTAGCGATAACTGCTAAAAAGCCAACCATCATAAAAATGGTCATAATAATAATATTTTCGCGAAAAAACACGCCTAAGTATGCAATGAAGAGTCCGATAAATACTAAACTTAATGCAAAGGTTCGAATTTTATTGATTTTGTTCGAATATTTAATCCCCATTCCCATCACGCTCCTATAGGAATAATATAACATAAAATTTCGAATTTTTGATTTAAAAGAAGTGGGGTTGGTTAAAATGATGAAAGAAAGAAATAAACGGGATGTGAAATTTTTTTATAAAAAGTATTGACCATGTATAAACTGCATGATATATTAATAACCGTCGCTGATGCGAAACGGCAGAAAGCGAAAAAAGAAATTGAAAAACTTAGTTGACATCGAAAAATGAAGATGTTAACATAAGGAAGTCGCCAT
>NZ_CATKPV010000034.1:0-276 GCF_949768135.1 Bacillus sp. IT-79MI2
CGACGTAACACGCTTCATTCCGATCATATCTATATCAAAACCATATTTTTCAAAAATGTCTCGTGGTAACTTTCCTTTTCTATTTTCTTCAATAAATATGCGCTTAAAGTCGTCTGTATAAGTAATTCCTTTCTCACTCATAGATTTTACGTATGGATTCTTTGATAGCGTTTGAACCTCTTTTTCTGTAAATAGCTTTTTCGTCATTGTGAAATTTCTCCGATTCTAATTTTTCTCCTATTATACAAGAAATACCCTATAGAATAGACTTTTTTT
>NZ_CATKPV010000035.1:0-269 GCF_949768135.1 Bacillus sp. IT-79MI2
TTTTTTAAAAAAATGGTGAGCCATGAAGGACTCGAACCTTCGACCCTCTGATTAAAAGTCAGATGCTCTACCAACTGAGCTAATGGCTCTTAATGGCTGGGCTAGCTGGATTCGAACCAGCGCATGACGGAGTCAAAGTCCGTTGCCTTACCGCTTGGCTATAGCCCATTAATTAAGAAATGGTGGAGGGGGGCAGATTCGAACTGCCGAACCCGAAGGAGCGGATTTACAGTCCGCCGCGTTTAGCCACTTCGCTACCCCTCCGACAT
>NZ_CATKPV010000036.1:0-243 GCF_949768135.1 Bacillus sp. IT-79MI2
CATTGCCTTTTGTAAAATTGGATCTTGATTCATCGCAATCTCCTCCAATGTCTGAGTTAAGTGTTCATCTTCATGGGCTGGTAACAATAACATCCAACGGACAAATGTATTTTCCCATGGATTTACTTTTTCTTCACGCCATTGTTTCACTAATTTTGGAATCTCTACAAAATGGATTTCAATATCGTCACTTAAAACCTGTTGTGTTTTCGAATTCCATAATTGTCCGATGGTGTGAAATGA
>NZ_CATKPV010000037.1:0-240 GCF_949768135.1 Bacillus sp. IT-79MI2
ATCAATAAAGTATAATAGTGTTTGTCTCAAATGAATATAGTCTGGTAATGATGGCAGAGAGGTCACACCCGTTCCCATACCGAACACGGAAGTTAAGCTCTCTAGCGCCGATGGTAGTTGGGGCCTTGCCCCTGTGAGAGTAGGACGTTGCCAGGCAAATGGAGGATTAGCTCAGCTGGGAGAGCACCTGCCTTACAAGCAGGGGGTCGGCGGTTCGATCCCGTCATCCTCCACCATATA
>NZ_CATKPV010000038.1:0-226 GCF_949768135.1 Bacillus sp. IT-79MI2
CGACTTTAATGCTGTTGCAAATGGAGAGAAAAAAGTAATGGTTGCGGCATATAAGCAAATCTTTTATACCGTAAGTGCAGAACTACCAAACAATCCATCAGATCTTTTTGATAATAGTGTTACTTTTGACGAGTTAACTCGTAAAGGGGTAAGCAATGTGGCTCCGCCTGTTATGGTGTCTAATGTAGCTTATGGTAGAACAATTTACGTGAAATTAGAAACAAGT
>NZ_CATKPV010000039.1:0-226 GCF_949768135.1 Bacillus sp. IT-79MI2
TGATGTTTCTAATTTCACATAAACTGTTCTACCATAAGCTACATTTGACACCATAACAGGCGGAGCCGCATTACTTACCCCTTTACGAGTTAACTCATCAAAAGTAACACTATTATCAAAAAGATCTGATGGATTGTTAGGTAGTTCTGCACTTACGGTATAAAAGATTTGCTTATATGCCGCAACCATTACTTTTTTCTCTCCATTTGCAACAGCATTAAAGTCA
>NZ_CATKPV010000040.1:0-216 GCF_949768135.1 Bacillus sp. IT-79MI2
GTACTTTCTTTCGGAACAAAACTCTCTACTTTATCACCATTTACTGCTAAAACCTCTTGATTATTATACTTAAGATTTGCTATACCAGTATCAATGTTAATAGCTTTTTTTGTTGCATCAGCTGAATTACTTTTAGGTGTTTCAGCGAAAGAAATAGAAGAATAATTAAAAGTGCATAAGCCAATTGATAAACATGCTAGTAATTTTATTCCTTTA
>NZ_CATKPV010000041.1:0-215 GCF_949768135.1 Bacillus sp. IT-79MI2
AAGATGATTTCTGTATTCAACAGGAGTCATCTTTTTTAAATTCCATTGATATCTATAATGATTGTAATACGTCATGTAGTTCTTAATTTCATTTTTTAATTGTGCAAAAGACTCACAAGGTTTTATATATGCTTCATCTTTAAAATGACCAAAAAATGATTCTTGTGGGGCGTTATCCCAACAGTTTCCTCTTCTTGACATGGATTGTCCTAATC
>NZ_CATKPV010000042.1:0-212 GCF_949768135.1 Bacillus sp. IT-79MI2
ATAATTTTTACATAATTAAGGAAAGGACAAAATGGGTTTATTCATATATTCAAAGGTGAATGGTATGGATAATCCTTATAAAGTAGCTGTAATTGGTGGTACTGTAGGGTAGGATGTTCTATAGTTATAGGAGCGTTGAAAAGTAACACCAATCTTCCAACTAGAAAAAAATATATACTAAACAAAGACTGAATTTAAGATGGTACTTTTGT
>NZ_CATKPV010000043.1:0-202 GCF_949768135.1 Bacillus sp. IT-79MI2
GTCATATTGAAAATTGGAGCGGAAGACGGGATTCGAACCCGCGACCCCAACCTTGGCAAGGTTGTATTCTACCACTGAACTACTTCCGCAAGACATGTATGAGATATTTTATTAAAAGTGCGGGTGAAGGGAGTCGAACCCCCACGCCAAAGGCGCCAGATCCTAAGTCTGGTGCGTCTGCCAATTCCGCCACACCCGCATA
>NZ_CATKPV010000044.1:0-144417 GCF_949768135.1 Bacillus sp. IT-79MI2
AATTTGGATAGCTTTTTTTATTTATTCATATCGTAAACATTCAATCGGATCAAGTTTCGCAGCTTTATTAGCTGGCAGTAACCCGAATAGAATACCGATTAACATAGATAATGCTACTGAAATTAAACCTAATTTTACGGAAACAACAAGTGGCCATCCAGCGAATATTGCAACGATCCAAGCGAAGAAAATACCGAGCACAAATCCAATGAATCCGCCCAATGCTGTTAAGATACAAGATTCAATGAGAAACTGCATCAATACTTTCCCGCGCGTTGCACCAAGTGCTTTACGGATACCAATTTCACGCGTACGTTCTGTTACTGATACAAGCATGATATTCATAACACCAATACCACCAACTAAAAGTGAAATTGCTGCAATACCACCGAATACACTTTTTAATATGCCTGTGAAGTTATCAATCTCTTTTAAATCATCTTGTGGATTTGGTACTTTGAATTTCCCAGTATGCTCTGGTTTTTTCGCATCATTTAATGATTTTACAACTGCATCTTGCACAGTTTGCTTATCTTGACCTGGGGCAATTTTTACTGTTAAGCCGTCATAATTATTTTTCCCAAATAGAACAGGCCAGTTTTCAGCAGAGATAGCACCTTCTTTAAACTCCATGCCACCCATCATTGCTTTGATAGAATATACACCCACTACTTTATAAGGAGTACCTTTTATATCAACATATAAACCTTCCTCCCAAGAAGGGAACAATTTATCAAATGCATCTTTGTGTAATACGATTGTATGTTCAGGTTTATCTAAATCAGCGGCAGTGAACAACCTGCCGTGCTCAAGTTTGAAGCGAGATGTATCTTCAAAGTAATCGCCTTTTACACCAGTTATATCAATATCTAATTCTTTTTTTCCGGCATATACTTTCTCTTTTCCTCTAACACCAGGATATACATCTTGAACACCAGAAATTTTTGAGACATTGTCATACATGCTTGCAGATATTTTCCCATCCATATCCGAATAATCTTCTGTTGTATAGTTTACTGAAAATTGATTCTTTTTTTCTTTGCCAATTTGTTCACGGAACTTTGCGTTTGTTCCATCTCCGATTGAGATAATTGTAATAATCGCACTAACCCCGATAATAATCCCCAACATCGTTAAAATAGAACGCATTTTATGAGCGAAGATAGAGGAAAGGGCCATGCGTATATTTTCACTTGTGTTCAAAATTAACCTCTCCAATCTTGGACGATATTTCCGTCACGAATTACAATTTGGCGTGCTGCCGCTTCCCCAATTTCACGATCATGGGTAATCATAATGATTGTTGAGCCTTGCTTGTTTAATTCGTAAAAGAGATCCATAATTTGCTTACTTGTCTTTGTATCAAGCGCACCAGTTGGTTCATCAGCTAAAATGAACTTTGGATTATTTACAATTGCACGAGCAACGGCAACACGCTGTTTTTGTCCACCAGATAATTCATTTGGCAAATGCGTGGCACGATCTGCTAGACCTACTTTTGTTAGTGCAGCTAAAGCACGTTCACGTCGTTCTTTCTTATCTACTCCAGCGTAGATAAGAGGTAATTCTACGTTTTGTAGTGCATTGAGACGTGGGAGAAGCATGAAGTTTTGGAATACAAATCCGATTTCTTTATTACGAATATGAGCTAACTCCGTTTCAGACATGTTTGAAATGTTCTGTCCAGCTAACGAATAAGTTCCATTTGTCGGCTTATCTAAGCAGCCGATAATATTCATTAATGTTGATTTACCAGAACCAGACGGCCCCATGATAGAAGTGAATTCGCCTTGATTAAGTGTTAGATCAATACCATGTAAGATTTGAACTGTTTCTTCACCGTTTTGAAAGGCTTTCGTGATGCCTCTTAAATCAATCATTGGGCGCTAACCTCCATACCATCTTTTAAGTCTTTCTCTGGTTTAGAGATGATTTGGTCACCTTTTTTTACGCCAGAAACTTTCGCTTCGCCATCTGTTTCAAATTCAACAGTAACAGCTTGCTCCTTTGCCTTACCGTCTTTCACGATAAATACAACATTTTTATCACCTTTTTTCACAATGCTGCTTTTTGGAATAACTGTACCAGTTGCTTCACCAGACTTGCTTGTTACGTATACGTGGAATCCAGTTTGTAACTCTTCATTATTATCTAATGTAACGATAAATTGATAGTTAGATACTGTCTTGTTTTCATCCATGCTCTTTGCTGGTGTTGTACCGATTTCTGTGACTTTACCAGTCCATTTTTTCCCTGGTAAAGTTTTGGATGTAACGGTTACTTCCTGCCCAACCTTGACGTGAGCTAATTCATATTCTGATAGTTGGCCTTTTACTTTTAGAGGGCCAGCAGTGCGAAGGGTAATACCGCTCATACCTGTTTTTTCATCCGCATTTTTTGTAATCTCTTCAATTATGCCATCAGCTGGGCTTGTTACAGACAGTGTAGTGAGTTTTTCTTTGTTTGTTTGAATCATTTGATCAGCTTTTTCAACTTCAAATTTTTTTATTTCAAGTTGTGATTCAAGTTGTGCGATTTCAGTTTCTGTTGCTTTTAGCATCTCCCCAGGGGAACCGGCATTTTTATCTTTTTGTAATTTTTGTTTTGCTGTATCAATTTGTTTCTGGAGTAATGCTACTTCTTTATCAGCTAATTTCTTTTGCATTTCTGCTTCCGTTACACCTAGCTTCATAGTAGGATCATTGTATTTAAAGAGTAGCTGTCCTTTTTTGACTTCATCACCTTTTTTTACAGCTAGCTCATAGGTTCCTTTTGAAGGATCAAATGCGATTGTTTCAATACCATTTGGAATGACTTCGCCACCAAATTTTTGTGCATTTTCAATTTGCTTTTCTGATACTTTATAGCTGCTGTAAGCTTTCGCTACATCGCCACCGCCAGCAAGAGCAAAATATGAACCTGCTGCAATTCCAATTGTTACTAACCCAGTAATGATTACTTTATTTTTCTTTTTCATTTATTTATCACCTTTTCGCTCGTTTTTGTATCTGTTTTCAGTATAGAAGAGAGAGAAAATATGACAAATCGTTTTAGCTTACAATAACATTACAGTTTTGTAAGGTTAGCGTATGGAGAGAAATAAGGTTGAGAATTTGTATATCTGGAGCCTTTTCGTTTAGAGGGAGAGCAGATTGGTTGACGAGCCTTTTCTTTCTTACAATAATATTTATGAAGGAAAGGAGTGAGGAATATGGAAACGTACTTTGGAGCATTTCCGGTGGAGCCATTTGTTCCGTATTCAAAACAACATGTCATTATACTACTTCTTATCGGTATAGGAGCTTATTTTCTTTATCATTTTCAAGACATACTCCGTGAGCAACAATGGAATATGGCTGTACGATATGCGATTGCCTTTTTATTTATCGGAAGTGAAATTGGACTTGATGTGTGGCAAGTGAAAGCTGGAATTTTTCAGTTGAGTACATCATTACCATTTGAGTTATGTACCATTAGTTTAGTATTAGCAACAATAATGGTTATTACAAAAAGTTATAAAGTATATGAAGTTGTCTTTTTTACAGGGATTATTGGGGCATCACAAGCTATTTTAACTCCAAACTTACAATATGCTTTTCCGCATTTTCGCTTCATAGAATATTTCATCGCACATGTATTACTCATTTTGGCACCGCTCTTTATGACATGGGTAGAAGGATATAGGCCGACTTTTCAATCAATCAAGCGTACGATGATTTTTTTAAACATATTGATTCCAATTGTTTCGTTTGTGAATTATAAAACCGGTGGTAATTATATGTTTTTGGCGTATAAACCAGAAACAGCTTCATTACTTGATATGTTAGGTCCGCATCCATACTATATTATTTCATTAGAAATCGCTGCGTTTATAGGGTGCTTATTATTGTATATGCCATTTGTTAGAAATGAAAAACGCGTGCATAAAGAATCACTGGGATCATAATCTAGTGGTTCTTTTTTCGCAGAAAATATTTACAATTCTGAAAATTATTTATAAAATAAAGCGGAGTATCAATAGAATGGAAATTTGTATAGAGAGAAGGGGGAAAATGACAAGAAAGGTGATTTCAAATGGAATAGAGATTACAGTGCAATTTATTCTTTCTGTTATTGGTATTATTTGTTTAGGTGCTCTTCCAAAACTATTCGAAGGCTTACATATTAATTTTTCACAGTATGTACAGGCTTTAAAGATGTCAGTTATGAAACTGATAGATGTTCCAAACTTAACGTATGGGATGAATCGACCGTTATTTCCACAACTATTTATTCATTATAAAGAAACGATGATTATTTTTTTAGCTTCATTTTTTATTTCATTATGTATAGCTTTCTGCATTGTATATATGATGATGAGAAGTCGTTCGCATATACAGCGGCGCATTAAAACATTTCTGCTTTTTCTTGAGTCCATCCCAGACATTCTTCTTATTATCGGATCGCAAATTCTTGTCGTATGGTTTTTTCAAAAGACAGGGTTTTTACCTGTCAAAATTGCTGCGTTAAGTGGAGAATCCATTCGGGGTTTACCTATTATTTGTTTAAGTATTCCCACTACGATTATGTTTGTAAAGTTGTTACTACTTCGCTTTGAAACAGAATTAGAAAAGGATTATGTTTTATTTGCACGGGCGAAAGGGTTTGATCGTTTCTATATTTTAAATCGTCATGTATTGCGGAATGTGTTGCTTAGTACATTGTTTTTTGCGAAAACAAATATTTGGTTTATGTTATCAAATTTGTATATTATAGAATGGCTTTTTAACACACATGGTATTTTTGTATTCATTAAAAATTATCAACCGATTGAAGTTTTTACAATGAGCATCTTACTTATTTATATCCCGATCTTTGTTCTATTTAAGTCATTTCATTATTTCGTTCCAGATGCGATGAAAGAGAGGGCGTAAGAGATGTGGAAATATATAAAGCGTGATAAAAAGTTTTGGTTTAGTATTTTATTTCTTGTCGTGTTAGTTGGACTTAGCATTGGGAATACATTGTGGAATGGAGGGCATATTCGCCAAGTTTCGCTGCAATATGACGCGCAAGGAAATGTAGAAGCTCCACCATTTTCGCCTTCATCAAAATTTTTATTAGGAACAGATCGAAAAGGTTATGATCTTTTACATTTAGTCATTGAAGGGGCGAAGTGGACTATTGGTATATCCGCTTTTATTGCGATGATGCGGGTGGTTTTAGGTGTCTTTTTTGGTGTTATATTAGGAACCTATGTAAAAAGAGGGTTTTCAAAAATTGAAGCGTTTTTTGATAGCTTTACAGTTATTCCAACTGTTATGATTGCATATTTCTTTCTTCAGTTTGCAACTAGTTTTGTGAATGGAGAAGAGACGACTAGTTTCTTTGAGAGAGCATCATTTCAAGTCATATTGCTTGTTGCTCTGGCGGTTCCGACAATTTCTCTTTATGTTGCAAATGAAGTGCGGAAATTACAAAAGGAAGAGTTTATAGATGCTGCTCGTATATTAGGCGGAAGTAGAAGGCGTATTGTTGTGAAACATCTGTTTCCACATTTATATATGACGTTTGTACTTGTATTGATGCAACAATTTATTCAAACACTTATTATCTTTCTACATCTAGGATTACTTGAAGTGTTTTTTGGAGGGACCGTAGGGTTTGGAGGTATGATAAAAGAACTAGATTCTTATACGCATGAATGGTCTGGTTTAATAGGTGTATACTTTCGCTCTCTATCAGTGCATCCATGGATCCCGCTCGTACCAATTACTTTTTTTGGACTCACTATCTTCTCAGGGAATATGATTGTAAGAAGTATAGAGGATGCGATAGCAAAAGTAAGGTTAGGAGAAATGAACAAAGACGAAGAAGTAGAAGAAGTAAAGTCTATTTCATTTCCTAAAGAAGAGTTATTTACATTTAAACATACGATGTAAAGAGCCTAGGAAACTGTTATTACATGTTAACCGTTCGTTCTTATACAAACATTGTATTAAGTGATAGAAAATGAAAAAGAAGCAAGCATTTTGTGTAATGCTTGCTTCTTTTTATTTAGTAGAAACTTCACCTTCCGTTTGTGCTTGCGGGATAAAGTATCCGACAATACCCCCAATAATTGCTGGGACAATCCAACCGATTCCCAATTTATACAAAGGAATTGTGCTTGCAATAGATGTAATAGCAGCTGGCATCATTCCCATATTATCAAGAGCATGAATACAGCTAATGATGAATGCAGCGATCATTGCACCGATGTATACAGATGGTTTACGCTTTGTATATTTATCAATAAATGATACAAAAATTAAGATGATTGTAATTGGATAAAGAATGATTAACACAGGTAACGTAATTTTGATTAATAAGCTGAGTCCTAGATTGGAAACAATAAAGCTAAAAATACAAACATATAATACAAGCTTTTTATAAGAAACATTTGTTAATACGGTTGTGAAATAGTTGGCAAATGCACTGACTACACCAATAGCTGTCGTTAAGCAAGCAAATATAATTGCGACACTTAGCAAAATATTACCGCTTGTCCCAAATAATTGGTACATAACAGTTGCTAATAGCTGACCGCCATTTTCAAATTGACCAAGGTTTCCGTTCGATGCTCCGATATAGCCAAGCAAGAAATAAACAATCGTTAAAAAGAAAGCAGCGATACTTCCGCAAATAATTGTGTATTTTGCGATAGAAGCTTTTTCCGTTACACCGTTTTGACGAATCGCATTTACGACAATTGTTGACAAAACAAGAGCGCCAATCGCATCTAATGTTAAAAATCCTTCTAAAAACCCTTTGAAAAATGGAATCTCTTTATAGTCGCCAACAGGAGGAACAAACGAACCTGTTGGTGAAAGAATCACTTTTGTTGCCATAATTGCAATAATACCAAGTAAGATTGGTGTCAATATCTTCCCAATATGATCAACTAATTTGGATGGGTTTAATGATAAGAAGTAAACAACAGTAAAGAAAATAAAGCTAAATAGTAACATGGAATACCATTGGTCCGGAAAAAGCGGTGCGATTCCAATTTCATAAGAAACAGATCCAGTTCGTGGAATAACAAATAGTGGGCCGATTGAAAGGTAAATAATAATAGCTAGTACTGCTGCAAATTTTGGATGAACACGGCTCGCTAAACTTTTAAAACTACCACCTGCAAGAGCAACAGCGACAATTGCTAATAAAGATAATCCTACATCTGTAATAATAAATCCTGAAATAGAAACCCACATGTTTTCTCCTGAAGAAAGCCCAAGAAGTGGTGGGAAAATCATATTACCAGCGCCGAAAAAAACTGCAAATAGCAATAAGCTAATGGAGAGAATTTGCGATGGCTTTAAAGTTGTACGCATTATATATAAAATCCTCCTACATGTTATTTTGTCGAAAATTCAAATAATTTGTCGAGTAACTGTTTTAATTTTAAAGGTCTGATGACTAGAAAGCAACAGGGAATTTTAAATAATTTTAAAAATAATGCGTTAAGTTGAATAATTATGCCTTTTTGGAAAAACATTGGTATGGAAGTTAGGGAAAGATAGATGGACAATAAAAAATACACATATCAATAGGATATGTGTAGCTGAAAAAATTAAAAATAAATTTTTCGATCGCGTTCTTCTTTTAAAATTTCAACAGCTTCGCGGAAACGCTGGGAATGAACGATTTCGCGCTCACGTAAAAAGCGGAGGCTATCATTTATATCAGGATCATCTGATAAATCAATGAGCCACTGATAAGTTGCTCTTGCTTTTTCTTCTGCGGCAATGTCTTCATATAAGTCTGCAATTGGATCACCTTTTGCTTGTATGTATGTGGCTGTAAACGGAACGCCGCCTGCATTGTGATAAAATAGTGCACTATCATGATTAGCGTATTGAGCATCTAGTCCAGCTGCTTTCATCTGCTCAGGGGTCGCGTCTTTTGTTAATTTATAAATCATTGTTGCAATCATTTCAAGATGAGCAAATTCTTCCGTACCGATATCTGTTAATAAACCTATTACTTGATCAGGAATCGTGTAGCGCTGGTTTAAATAACGGAGAGCAGCTGCCAATTCGCCATCTGCACCACCGTACTGCTCAACTAATAATTTTGCAAGTGCTGGATTACAAGTACTTACTTTTACAGGGTATTGCAATTTTTTTTCATATATCCACATATTTTCTCTCCTTTATATTTGCCATGGCCAAGGACCTTTACTCCATTCCCACGGAGCATTAGAGTAGCTATTACCAAACTGTTGGAGTGGGCCATACTTTTCTTCAATTTTTTGCTTTTGCAATCTTCTTTTATAGGAAAAATCATTAAATTGATTTATCGCTGTAACATCATCTGGATGAGTATCTAGATAAAGTGTAAGTTCAACTAATACAAAATCGAGTTCTTGCAACTCTTTTATCCATTCATAATATTCATCTGGCAGTGTTTGAGTCACGATTCTTGTCACCTTCCTTTCTTATGGGGGCTTTCATAATAATCATAAAGAGCAGGCCATAAAGTGCCTTTTTGTAAGGCGTCTCTTGGAGGGAATTGTGGTAAATTAGTTGGTTGGAATCCCATATATAAATGAGGAGGGGTTGAATAAAATCTCTTTCCAATCGGCGGACAAGGATCTTTTGGACTATGGTAAGGTGTGTAAGATTTCATAAATTTGTCCATAATGCAAACCTCCTTTATAAGTGAAACATTCATCACTATGTATTGTATTCAGACATAATTGTTATTTATGACTCATATAGAAAAACTAGTAGGGTCAAGGAGGAAATGTACGTGGAGACTATTACAAATTGCATTGTATTAGAAGTAAGAAATTTAAAGGAAACATTATATTTTTATGAAGGTATCTTGGGATTTCAGCCGAGTAGACACCGACCACAATTACATGTGCCTGGCGTCTGGTATGATGTTGGTGCAACAAGAATTTGCTTCGTTTTAAATAGGGAAAAAGGCGGGGATTTCAGTGAGGAAGTGCCTTCTTATATAAATTTTAGTTTGCCATTTTGTGATATGGAAAAAGTACGAAAAAAATTAGAATTCTATTGTGTGTCATTTCAAGAATTAGAGAGCTGTAAAACGGAGAAAAGAGGTATTATTGTGCATGATCCTGACCAGTATAGAATTCTAATTGCGCCGAAAGAGTAGATAAGGGGGAGTTAACCGGATGAATAGTACGTATGAAGAAATCGCGTTGTTTGAACATAAATTCTGGTTGAAGGTTCTTGGCGATCATGCGCAGTTTCTTTTAGATGCTTTAGCTCAAAATGAAAGTGAAGATATTCAAAAAGCGATGTATTTTGTCCAAACATTTGATAGATTTCTCAGTAATATTCATACGGTAAATTTGATTGCATTTGCGAAAGATGCACATAAAGTAGCAAAGGAAATTAGAAAATTTAAGTTAAATATTATACAAAAGCAATTGGAAGGAAAAATTGTCATTCATTTTACACCAACTTTTATTAACCATATGGTGAACGAAGTGGAAGAGTATATAATGGTATTAGAATATTTAATAAAAGGAGAAGTGCCACCTGTTTTTCATGAATTGCATTATCATCTTGCTTGGCTAACGGATGCAGCGGGTCATGCAGGTGCCATTTCAGGTGGATTAGATCTGGTCGAGAAACGACTGAAAGAGAAGAGTGAAGAATATGAAAAGCATTTTGAACAGTTTTATTTAAAAGCTGTGGAAATGACAGGTTACTTACGGGCGGAACTACATTCTTTTCCAGCTCTAAAAAAATTTACAAAAGATGTTTCATTAGAATTAACACTATTCTCCCGTTTTCTTCACGAATTAGAAGAATTAGAGTTATCTAATCAAGTATTAAGCTTAATATCTGGAAGAATGGCAGACCATATGGCAAGGGAAGAATGTTATTATTTATTGAAATTAGCACAAGCTTCAGGATTAGAGATGCCGAAGTGTAATCCACTTTAATTTATACTATATAAAAATCCGCAGTGATGTGGATTTTTATATAGTATTTTTGTTTTGTTAGGAGATGCTAGAAAAGAATTGTAGAAAGGGGAATAGTATATGCAATTAGCAACGCATGAATTACGTGACTTAAGTGAACTGATAGCAGGAGACTATAATACGATTAATACGATGTCTACATATATACAGCAAGCACAGGATGATGAGTTGAAACAAATGTTACAGAATCATCTTCCTCTTCATGTGCAAGATTATAATTTGAAGGTGGAATTTATACAAGGTGAGACAACTCCAAATATATCAAAGTTTCAGCCGTCTAAATTAAAACCAGTATTAGCTTCTTATACAGAGGCACCTTCACAAAAGTATTTGCCAGTTACACCAAGCATGGCTGCGCAGCCTCCTAATGATCGATCAATTGCACTTGGATATTTACTGAATCAAAAATCTTCTGCATTTAATTGTGCAGGTTCTTTATTAGAGTGTGCGAATCCAGAACTAAGAACGCTTTTAGAAAATACCTTTTTAAATAGTAGTCACCATGCTTATGACATTTGGCAGTATATGGTGAAGAAAGGGTATTATCAGCTATCACCAGCACCAAGTTCTGAAATACAAGCGATAGCAAGTATGTATCAGTTACTTCAACAATAGAAAAAGATTGACAAGTTCTATCAAATATTTTAAGGTAATTTTATAAAATTGCGTATATAAAGGGGAGTAACTTGTCACAATAAAGTCGTCATTACAGGGAGAAACCCTCGGCTTTATTGGCAACGATTTGTTGTTAGTGAGACCTTTACCAGCAATGGTAAAGGCCCCTTATTGTCTTTTTTAGGACCTTTACTATATTTGGTAAAGGTCCTTTTTGTATGCAGAAAAAGGAGAGGTGAAAAATGAAAAAGTTTATAAACCGATTTCGATTTATGCTTCATTTTCGTCGATTTGGTCCATTTTTATATGACTTTTTTACATCAAAAGAAGTCGCTATGCAGAAGAAAATACTATCCATTGTTTTTTTAATTGGGTATGTCGTATTTCCATTTGATCTCATCCCTGATTTTCTACTGTTTTTTGGGGGATTAGATGATATTGCTGTTGTCTTATTTATTTTACAGCGAATTGTGAAAATGGCACCGAAGCACTTACAAGAAAAATATAATTTAAATAAAGGATAGGAGTTCATAAATGGAGCAGTTTATTTTAGATGTGATTGAGTATTTAAAGCAGTTTTCTTATTTTGGTGTAATTCTAGCATTAACATTTGAGTTTATTCCAGCAGAAATTGTGTTGCCGCTTGTTGGATATTGGGTATACGAAGGAGATATGAATTTTTGGCTCGCAGTATTAGCTGGAACGATCGGAGGAACGACGGGGCCGCTAACACTATATGCAATCGGTTATTATGGTGGTCGACCGTTATTACTGAAATATGGAAAATACTTTTTTATAAAGGAAGAACAGATTCAAAAAGCAGATCATTTCTTTGGAAAATATGGACCAGCTGTGGCGTTTCTTGGCCGATTTATTCCAGGGGTTCGTACACTTATTTCAGTTCCATGTGGAATCGCCAAAATGAACATTTGGAAATTTAACATATACACATTTGTAGCGATGTTGCCACTCACAACGCTATATGTATATGTGGGATTGAAATTAGGACCTCATTGGAAAAAGGCAGGGGCAATTGTTGAACAATATACATTACCGATACTAGGGGTTGTTTGTTTCATTGTGATAGGAATGTTTATTTTCAAGTTTTTGAAAAAGAAAAATAAAGCGGAGTCAATGTGAAAGATGATGAGACTATTGTTTGATTAAAGGTATTTTAGACGATAGAAAAAGTATGGGACTTAAAAGGTGCTTTCATATACAGAAAGCACCTTTTGTTAACATAGACTATCTTTTTGTGTGATTAAAATCTACTTTTATAGCTTTCTCCAATTGTGATAGCGAATGTATGGTAATAATATCCTTATGCTTTTTATCATCTATACGGTTAATCCATATCCCTGTCATCCCAGCATTTTTACTTCCAACTGCATCGGTATCTAAGCGATCTCCTACATAATAACATTCCTTAGTGTCTTGATTCATTCTAATTGCTGCTTCTTTAAATATTTTCGAATCTGGTTTAGCAACTCCAACTTGGCTAGATGTAATAATATGAGAGAAATAATGATGAATCCCTATTTGTTTAAGTTTATGAACTTGTTGGTTGTAATCACCATTGCTTATGATTCCTAGTTCAAACCCTTTGTTCTTCAAAAAATCTAGGCATTTCCTTACATCATTGTAGACAGTCCAATTACGTTGAAAATGTTGTAGATACAGTCCGAATTTTTGATCAGCTTCTTCGTTTAAAATAGTTAGATTAACCTTTTTAAATATCCTTTTCATCCGTTTTTGTTTTTGCTCTTGAAAGGATAGGGATCCATCAAGGAATAATTGAAAGTACTCACTTGATATCCTGTTCCATAGTTCAATCAATGGTTTTGGTTCTAAGTGTGAAAATTCCCTTTGTGTATGAAAAAAGTCTATAATGCCTTGTTTTTCAGCATAATCATAATCTAGTAAAGTGCCATCAATATCAAAGAAAATCAAATTTTATCCTCCAAACATCTTTTGGTTATCACATAATACTTTTTCTAGATTGTAAAGTTAAATCCTTTTGTATATTCCATGTAGGGCTAATCGACATCATATCTACTATTTAGTCTAATAGAGATTTAAATGGAACAACTATATATGAGTGATATGTAGTTGTTCCATTTTGATTTGCCAACATATAAGTTGCGGCTATGAAGAACAAAAGGTGACCTGCACTCGTTTTTTTCTTTTTGTTTTAACTTGGCATGGGGCAGGAAGAGGATCTGACCGCTTCTATGCACGGCCGGATGCTCTCTCCCACCTAAAAATAAAGGTTTTATGTCGTTTTTTATTTGTATTTATATAGCTGTTGTGGAACTTTACAGGAAACTGACTGTATATTTACAAAGATGTAATATTTTTCATTATTCATTTAAACGAGGTTAATATGTGTTAGATACAATAATCCTTGTACTGAATCAAACATATGAGGAGGATTTACGTGAGTAGGAATATGTTTCAGAAGGTAACAGGTCTTATTGGATTATTAGCAGTTTTCATTTTAGCGTTTGTATCGTTTCCATGGAACACTTTCGCACAAACGGAAGAGAAGAAACAAGAGGAAAAACCGCAGGAGAAAAAACTTGTCTTTCCGGTTGTAAGTGACGTACATATTAAAAATAGCGGAACAGATGATACGTTCCGTTGGAAAAGAGCGATTGAACAGTTTAATACACTTGCGCCAAAACAAGACGCATTTGTTATCGTTGGTGATTTTACAGATTCAGGGTCTAATCAGCAATATGATCGTTTTATGCAAGTGTATAATCAATATGCAAATAAAGATGCAGTGAGAATGAATTCACTTGGAAACCATGATTACTGGAATGGTTTATTGGCAGGGGATGCACAAAAACGTTTCTTAGAAAAGACAGGAATGGAATCTATTTATTATCATAAAGTCGTGAAGGGATATCACTTCCTTGTTATGTCACCAGAAGATGGAACGACACATGGATATTATTCTGATAAACAAATTAATTGGTTGAAAGAAGAAATTGCAAAGGCAAAAGCTGATGACCCAGAAAAACCAATTTTCGTGTTCTTGCACCAACACATTAAAGAAACTGTGTATGGTAGTCATGAATGGGGAACGAAGGACAGTGCAAAAATTAATGAAGTATTAAAAGATTATCCGCAAGCAATTACATTCTCTGGTCATTCGCACTATCCATTAGATGATCCAAGATCCATTCATCAAAAAGACTTTACATCTGTTGGAACATCTTCAGTAAGTTATATGGAAGTAGAGGGCGGGAAAGTTCAAGGTAATATTCCGCCAGGTGCAAGCGATTTAAGCCAAGGTTTATTAGTAGAGGTAGACGATAAAGAAGTAACAATTAATCGTCGTGATTTCCACACGAATTCTTGGACAGGTGAACCGTGGAAAGTTCAATTACCAGCTAAAAAAGAATCGTTTAAACATGTGGAAAACCGTGATAAAGAAAAACCATCTTTCGAGCAAAATGCAAAGTTAAAAGTTTCAAATGTAACTGAGAGTTCAGTAACAGCGACTTTCCCGCAAGCAGTAGATAATCTACTTGTTCATTCTTATCGCCTGCAAGCAAGAGATAAAGAAACAGGGGAAATCAAAAATAAGCTATTAGCATTCTCAGAGTTTTATCGTGATCCAGTGCCGAAAGAACTTACGTTTACATTAGGTGGGCTAGATAGTGGAAAAACATACCTGCTAGAAGCAGTTGCGATCGATTCATTCGAAAATGAAAGTGAACAGCCATTACAAGCAGAAGTAACAACAAAAAAAGAAATTATTGATCCTAATGTGAAAGTGCCAAAGGCGGATGTATTTGATGTTAACTTTTTAGATGGTATATTTAAAGACAACTCACCATTTGGAAGTAAAGGCGATGTAAAAGGTAATGTATCAATTGAATATGATAAAGCATTGAAAAAGCATGTAATGAAATTAAATGGTGAAGCAAATACATTTGGTTATATCCCGTTTTCAGCAGCGCAAAAAGAGAAAGTGGCGAATACATTTACATTAGAAACAGTATTTTCTATGAATGAAATTCGCGGTCAAGCTATTATGGAAAATACAGAGAGCGGCGGAATTGGATTTGAATCTACTGGAACTGGATATGTAGAATTATGGGCTCATATTGGTGGTAGCTATAAACGTATAGGTACACAATTAGAGGCAAATAAAACATATCATTTAACAGGAACGTATAATGGAAATGAATTAGCAATCTATGTAGATGGAAAAAAAGTAAATAGTCAGCCAGTGATAGGTAAAGTGTATCATCCGAATGTACCATTCGCGATTGGTGCAGATCCAACAAGCGATGGTAACGGTGGAGTTCCATTACATGGACAAGTTGCGCTTGCAAAATTATATAGTAAAGCACTTACTTCATCTGAAATAGTAGCGGCATACAATGAGTTTACAAATCGCACAAAACTAGAAGAATTAAATGCTTTATATGAAGAGATTGGTAAAGCAAAAGAAACATTAGCCGGTTCTTATGAATTCGGTGAAAAACCGGGCCAATATTCACAAGCTGCCTTTACAGAATTACAAACAAGTTATAATGGAGCAAAAGCAGTATTTGAAAATATGGTGACGACAGGTGAGCAAGCAGTTGGGGCATATCAGAGTTTAAAAACAGCACATCAAACATTTATACAATCAAAAGTAGTTGACCAAAAACCAGAAACGCCAAAAGAGAAATTACAAAAAACAATCGATGCAGCAAAAGCTTTATTAGCGAAAGTTCAAGTAGGGCAAGAACCAGGACAATATCAAGAAAGTCCAGTGAAAGCATTAGAAGAAAAAATCAAAGTAGCAGAATCTGTAGTAAAAGATACAAAAGTAAAAGATCAGTATGTAGAAACAATGAATCGTACATTAGAATATGCGATGCAGCTTGTTGAAAAGAGTGTAAATGAGTAAGAGAATGGGAAGCTTGCCTTGGGCGAGCTTCTTTTATTAGTAGGAATTTATGTCGTATCGCCGATATATGTAGCGATTCCGCCGATATATTATTTCATGTTACAATAAAGAGAGATGAAACATAAAGGGGCGAAAGATTTGGAAGAGAAAAAGCTAAAAAGAATTCTTGAATATGTATGGATTGCAGTTGTGCTCCTTGTTGGATATTATTTTTTGAAAGATAAAAGCAAATGGGTTCTGTTTTTAATGACTTTTCTATTAGCAGGATTAGGAGCGTTGTTCATTAACTTTTTCTTTGATAGTGTAACTGCATGGAAAAAGAAAAAGAAGGAAACAAAATAATAAAGGAGAATGGATATGCAAAAATGGAAGCTTGTGTACGAATCGTAATGATGATTGTAATTACGATTGGTATTGTAAATTACTCGTCATCAATAGGAAATTGGGCCTGGTTTACAGCTTGCATCGGCATATTTTTCATTCTACAAACGTTAACAAAAAACAAACTCGAATGAAAAACAGCTCGCTAATATAGCGAGCTGTTTTTCATGCTTTTTTTTGTTCACCATTATTTTCTTTGGTCAGTAAATGGCTATTACGTCTAGAGTAGAAGAAATATACACATAGTCCAATGACAAGCCAAACAGCAAATCCTTTCCAAGTTGTTGCAGAAAGGTTAATCATTAAATAGAGACAACAACAAATTGCAACGATTGGTAATATAGGTACGAATGGTGCACGGAAGCCTCTTTTTAAATCTGGGTGTGTTTTGCGTAAAATAAGTACAGCAAAGCAAACGAATGTAAAGGCTGTTAGTGTACCGATGTTCACCAAATTTGCAAGTAGATGTAAATCTAGTAATCCTGCTAATAAAGCTGCTGCAATGCCAGTAATCCACGTATTTAATAGAGGTATTTTAACTCTTTGATTTACGCGAGCTAATGCTTTTGGAAGTAGCCCGTCACGGCTCATTGCATAGGAAACGCGAACTTGTCCATACATAACGACTAAAAGAACGGTCGTCATTCCAGTCATTGCACCGACAGCTAATAACCCAGCAATTGTGTCTTCACCAACAAAATGAAGCGCAAAAGCAACTGGATCTGAAACGTCTAGTTGTGTATAAGGAACCATCCCTGTTAAAACAAAGGATACGATCATATAGAGTACCGTACAAATGAGAAGGGAACCAATAATTCCGATTGGTAAATCTCGCTGTGGTTTTTTCGTTTCTTCAGCAGCTGTTGCAATGGCATCAAATCCTAGAAAAGCAAAAAATACTGTTGCTGCACCTGTAATAATCCCATCATATCCAAATGGTAAAAACGGTGTCCAATTTTCCGGTTTGACGTATTTTGCACCTGCTACGATAAAGGCAATAATCACTGCTAATTTAACTAATACCATAATATTATTAATGCGAGCACTTTCGCGTACACCGAAGCTAAGAAGCAGTGTAATAAAAAGTAAAATACATACAGCTGGTAAATCGATTATTCCGCCTTTTCCCATTCCAGGGGCCGAGGCGATAATGGCGGGTAGATGAATATTAAATCCGGAAAGTAACGATTGTAAATATCCTGACCATCCGACAGCAACCGCCGCAACTGCCAGTAAATATTCTAGCATTAAACACCAGCCAACAATGAAGGCAACGACTTCTCCAACTGTCATATACGCATATGTGTAAACGCTTCCTGAAATAGGGATAGAAGAAGCAAATTCTGCATAGCAGAAGGCCACGCATGCACAGGTAAATGCGGCAATAAGAAAAGATAGCATAATACCAGGACCAGAATGTTTGGCCGCAACAATACCTGTTAAGACGAAAATGCCTGTTCCAATTATAGCTCCAATTCCTAAAAAGGTTAAATCTAATGCGGTTAACGTTCTTTCTAATTGTCGTGGTGATTCAGTAGTAAGTGGTTTTTTTCGTAATAATGATTTCACTTGGACTCTCCCTTCATTCTTCAATCTTCACAACTGCGAATATAATATGAGCCCACTACAAAATAGTTTATAAGTGAATAGAGGTACAGTTGTGTGCTTTGATAAAAAATATAGAATTGCTGTAGTAATTTTATTACAATTCAGAATATTTTGTCAAATAAAAACGTAACAAATAAAATCTTAGATGTAAGGAAAAACTAACACCAAAAATAGATGTATTTTATAAAGTAGGAGAAGATATTATGCTGTTTTATTTTGAAATTGTCGTTATTTTACTTTGTACGAAATTAGCTGGTGATATTAGTGTGAGACTTGGTCAACCATCGGTACTAGGAAAATTAATTGTTGGAATTATTATTGGTCCCGCTGTTTTTGGAATTATTAATAGTTCTGAACTTATTGATGAACTTAGTGAAATTGGTGTTTTGTTACTCATGTTTATGGCAGGATTAGAAACTGATTTGGAGGAATTAAATCGTAATTTGAAATCTTCATTCGCAGTAGCGATGGGAGGTATCATTTTTCCTTTCCTTGGCGGGTATTTGGCGGGACTCGCATTTGGGATGTTACAATCACATGCCATTTTCCTAGGATTACTGCTCTGTGCAACATCAGTGAGTATTTCTGTTCAAACATTGCGAGACTTAGGGAAAATGAATACAAGGGAAAGTACAACGATTTTAGGGGCTGCTGTATTTGATGACGTTATCGTTGTTATTTTATTGGCCTTTGTTATGAGTTTTTTAGGCACACAAGATGTGAGTATTACACTTGTTATCGCTAAGAAAATCATTTTTTTCGTAAGTATTGTTTTCATTGGATGGAAAGTGGTTCCGTGGATTATGAAAATGTTGGTGCCGCTTCGTGTGTCAGAGGCGTTAATTAGTGCAGCACTTATTATTTGTTTTTCATTTGCTTACTATAGTGAGCAAATGGGGATTGCTGGTATCATTGGTGCATTTGCTGCAGGGATTGCCATTTCACAAACAACATATAAACATGAAGTAGAACATAAAATAGAGCCGATTGCCTATGCGATTTTTGTACCAATCTTTTTTGTTAGCATCGGGATGGAGATTACATTTCAAGGTATTGGAAACCAAATTTGGTTTATTGTCATCATGACGATCATTGCTATTATTACAAAATTAGTGGGATCTGGCTTAGGGGCGAGGTTAACAGGTTTTAGCTTAAAGTCTTCTATTAGCATTGGGGCTGGTATGGTATCGCGTGGAGAAGTAGCACTTATTATTGCAGCAAATGGACTTGCAGCGAATTTATTGGCGAAAGAAAATTTCACAGCCATTGTAATTGTTGTTATACTCACTACGATTATTACACCACCGTTATTGAAGAAGTATTTTATCTAAGGTAAGAAAGCTTATCTCATGTGGATAAGCTTTTTTTATGAATATAAAAAATAGTAATAGTGTAGAGTGGCGAAGTAATAATCGTGTTAAAATTTATGTGTGCTTTAGTACTGGAAGGAGAAAAATGAATGAAGATTACATGGAAAAAAGTTATATGTGTAGTTGTAATTCTTTTAATGTGTTTACCATTTACATTAGGAAAAGAATCAAAAGTTAAAGATTTTCCTGTTTCTGTTTTCTCTTCTTATATTGCAGGAGATGATTTGAAAGGATATAGATACACTTCCTTTTTGCCTGATGCTGCAATTTGGATAAATGGATGGGAAAAGAAGTGGTCGGAAGGAGAAAGGACGGTCTATCAAAAAGGAGATCGAATTGTAAATGTGTTTCATCCTCCTGGTGAAGATGTCTATTATCTTTATGATTCGCAAGATATGGAATTAGGATATGAAAAATAAAAGCAACCGTAAAGAATGGGGGATGAATGGTGAAACCGTCAACACTATTATTTAAAATTGAACATTACATGGATCAATTTTCACCAGCTGAAAAAAAGGTTGCTCAGTATATTATGGAGAATGCAGAAATTGTTCCTAATTTAACGACAAGAGAAGTTTCTAATAATGCAGGATCCAGTGAAGCAAGTGTCGTACGCTTTTGTAAAACGATTGGTATAGGAAGTTTTAAAGCTTTTAAGTTAGCGCTTGTTAGAGAATTAACAATTGCTGATTATAATATTAATGATTTTTCGGTGATGAATACAGAAGACGGACCGTTTGATTTATTCAATAAAGTTACATATGTCAATAAGGCTGCGATTGAAGCGAGTATTACTGCTATTGATAAAAAAGAGTTAGAAAAAGCAGCAGATGCCATTTTAGGAGCAAAGAAAATATTATTTTATGGAGTGGGTGGATCAGCTACGCCAGCAATGGATGGAGCGTATAAGTTTACTCGTCTAGGGTTTACGGCTATGATGCTATCTGATTTTCATATGATGTTGCCACTTGTGACCAATCTAGAAGAAGGGGATATTTTTGTCGCCATTTCAACTTCTGGCCGGACGAAGGATGTACTAGAAATGGCGCAGTATGCTAATAAACAAGGAGCAACTGTGATTGCTATTACTACACTCAATCAATCGTCTCCGTTATATAAAGAGTCATCCATACGTCTTTGTATGCCAGACGTAGAGCAGGATCATCGAATCGCAAGTATTGCTTCAAGAATGACGCAACTTAATATAATTGATGCTTTGTATGTGATTACATTTAATAGAATAGGTAATCAAGTATTGGATAAATTTACAGAAACAAGAGAAGAAGCAGTGCGATTACGGAAATTGAAGTAAAGGAAAAGATGAGATGAAACTCATCTTTTTATTTTGGTTAAATAGACACAATTTTGTTATAAAAAGAAATTGTGTTTCATAAAATATAATATAAATATTGATTTTGAATTTCACGAAGTTATAATAAAAGCGTGAAATAAAACTTCAAAGAAGGTGAGAATATGTTAGAGAATTTATCAACAGAACACCGAAACGAAAATACAATGAATTTAGACGAGATGTGCATAAGAGAAATTTTACAAACAATGAATCGAGAAGATCGTAAAGTCGCTGTAGCGGTTGAAAATGAAATCGAACACATTGAAAAAATTGTTCAAAGTGTTGTTTCATCTTTTCAAAATGGTGGACGATTAATTTATATTGGCGCTGGTACAAGCGGACGTTTGGGAATTTTAGATGCTGTCGAGTGTCCACCGACATTTGGAACAGATGAGAAACAGGTACAAGGATTTATAGCAGGTGGATCGAAAGCGTTTACTAAGGCTGTGGAAGGTGCAGAGGATCGAGAAGATCTTGCAGTAGATGATTTAAAGGGGATTCAGTTAAGTAATAAGGACATTGTTATTGGAATCGCTGCAAGTGGTAGAACACCTTATGTAATTGGTGGACTAAAATATGCAAATTCTACGGGAGCAAGTACAGCTAGCATTTCCTGTAATAAGGGAGCAGAGATAAGTAAATTTGCAAAAATTAGTGTGGAAGTAGAGACAGGTGCAGAAGTGTTAACAGGATCTACACGCTTAAAGGCCGGAACCGCACAAAAGTTAGTACTGAATATGATTTCAACTGCTTCTATGATTGGCGTAGGGAAAGTCTATAAGAATCTAATGGTTGATGTTCAGTCGACAAATGAAAAGTTAGTCGAGCGTTCCAAACGAATTATTATGGAAGCGACAGGAATAGCTTATAAGGAAGCAGAGATTTATTACAAGAAAGCAGATCGTAATGTGAAAGCTGCGATTGTCATGATATTACTACAGTGTGAATATGGGGAAGCACTTGGAAAATTAACAGATGCGAAAGGATTTGTGAAAAAGGCATTATAAAAAGTGGGGAGGGGGGTTTTACAATGAAGAAAGAACAGCGGATGGCAAAAGAGATTACAGAGCAACTTGGGGGAACGAAAAATATTCGTGGTATTGCACATTGTATGACGAGGTTACGTCTAACACTTCATGATGAAAGTAAAGTGAATATGGAACTTTTGAAAAAAGTAGACGGTGTCATGGGTGTGATTGAAGATGAAACATTGCAAGTTGTAGTTGGGCCAGGGACTGTGAATAAAGTAGCAGCCGAAATGGAGACTTTGACAGGGTTACGAATTGGGGAAGTTGCTGATCAGCATCTTGAAGATCTTGGCCAAGAAATGAAATCAGCAATCAAGAAAAAAAATAATACACCGGTAAAAAGCTTTTTACGAAAAATAGGGAGTATTTTTATTCCGTTAATCCCTGGACTTGTTGCATCAGGAATTATAAATGGTGTCGCTAACTTTGCTAAAAATGCGGGGGCAGATCCAAATGCAACATGGCTGCAAATGTTACTTTTAATTGGCGGTGGTATTTTTACATTCTTAGGTATTCTAGTTGGCTGGAATACGGCAAAAGAATTTGGCGGAACTCCGGTTCTCGGAGCGATTGCAGGTATTTTAATTTTCAACCCAGCTATGGCAAATGTGAAACTATTTGGTGAAGCAATGGTGCCGGGGCGCGGTGGATTATTCGCTGTAATCTTTGCAGCATGGCTTATGGTTGTAGTGGAAAGACAAGTACGAAAGGCAGTACCGAATGCAGTGGATATTATAGTGACTCCGCTTATTACGGTACTAGTTGTAAGCTTAGTAACGATGTTAGCAATTCAACCAGTGGCTGGTTTCCTATCTGATGGAATTACAAGTGGTATTAATGCAATTTTAAATGTCGGGGGAGCGGTCGCAGGAGCTGTACTCGCAGGAACATTTTTACCGCTCGTTATGATGGGACTGCATCATGGTCTAACACCTATCCACATGGAATTTATTAATCAAACTCATGTAACACCATTACTACCGGTTTTAGCGATGGCAGGAGCGGGGCAAGTTGGGGCAGCGATTGCTATTTATGTAAAAACGAAAAATAAGCGTCTTCGTAATGTAATTAAAGGAGCACTACCGGTTGGTTTCTTAGGAATTGGCGAACCTTTATTATATGGGGTCACATTACCACTTGGTAAACCGTTTATTACGGCTTGTTTAGGGGCAGCTGTTGGCGGTGCATTCCAGGCAGTTATGAAAACGGCTTCACTCGGAATCGGTGTATCAGGGTTATCATTAATTCCGTTAATTGCTGATAATAAATATTTACTATATTTTCTTGGTCTTGTTATTGCTTATGCATTTGGTTTTATCTTTACGTATTTCTTTGGATTTAAAGAAGAAATGGCGGAGCATCTGTAGGGGGAGGAAGGTTTTCCTCCTCTTTTTCTTCGTATGAGACAAAAGGAGAGATTGCTATGATTGGAGTATCTGTTTATCTTTCAAAGGACCGGATAGAAGAGCAAGAAAAATGGTTGGAAACGGTAAGGAAATACGGTTTTTCTTCTATTTTCACTTCTCTTCACATTCCGGAAGATGATCCTAGGGCTTATAAGGAGTTAATACAAATACTTGGGAAGCAAGCGGAAAAATATGAGATGGAACTGATGGTGGACGTTTCACCAAGTTCTTTACACTATTTAGGGATTACGTATGAAAATGTGGAACAGCTAGTAGAGTGGGGAATTACTGGTTTACGCATTGATTATGGTATAGACCCGAAACAAATTGCACGTATATCACATAAGATGAAGATTGCATTAAATGCTAGTACAATCACTGAATCATTTTGGAATGAGCTTCTTGAGGAAAGTGTGAGAGTAGATTGTGTAGAAGCATGGCATAATTTTTATCCACGTCCTGAAACAGGGCTTGCTAAATCATTTTTACAAAAGCAAAATCAATTTTTGCGTGAATGCGGTATAAAAACAATGGCATTTATTCCAGGTGATGGTGAAAAAAGAGGACCTTTATATGAAGGGCTTCCTACATTAGAAAAACACCGATATATGCGCCCACTTGAGGCATATTTGGAACTTGTGGAAGACTGCTTCGTTGATAAAGTACTAATTGGAGATATAAGTGGGAGCTTAAAAAGTGTACAAGAAATTGCGAGTGCAAATAAAGGGATTATTCCAATACGTTATAAACTGCTGATTAGTGAAAGAGAAGTATTAGAAACAGTAGAGCGAGTACATACGAATAGGCTTGATCCAGCGCGTGATGTCATTCGTTCTGTAGAATCAAGAGAAGGACATACTGTTATTTTACCAGCGATGAATACAGTTCAAAGAAAGATAGGGAGTATTACAATTGATAATGAACTGTACGGTAGATATGCAGGTGAAATGCAAATTGTTATAAATGATTTACCAGAAAATGAAAAGGTGAATGTAATTGGAACGGTTTTTGAAGAAGATTTATCATTATTGTCTTACGTAAATGCAGGAAAGAAATTTGAACTTATCTCGAAAGAATAGAAAATCATTGATGTTTTTTCGAATGCATTTCCACATGTTAAGCCTTGAAGGAGCGCTATTTTTTATGAAACATTATCCGTGAAAGGGGTAATGTTTTTTTATTTTCTTTAAAAAAAGTATTTGACGAATAAAAAGAAACAATGTATTGTTTTGTCTTGTGAAAAAAAGTTTTGTACAACAAAACAAAAGGGGAGTTCAGAATGAATCAATATATTGGTAATTTAATTATTCGTATCGTGTTAGGAGTTACATTCTTTGCACATGGCTTAGCAAAGTTTCAATCAGGTATTGATAATGTAGCAGGTTGGTTTACAAGCATTGGCTTACCAGGTGGTCTCGCATATGGGGTTGCAACATTTGAATTAGTTGGTGGTCTATTATTAATCATTGGCTTAGGTGTTAGATATGTGGGATTATTATTTGCTCTTATCTTAGTTGGTGCAATTGTAAAGGTAAACGGAGCAGCTGGTTTATTAGGAGACGGAAAGAATCCTGGATATGAATTAGATCTTGCATTATTAGCAATGGGTGCCTATTTATTTGTTGTAAAAGCAGAAGGGTATGTAGATCGTTTCTTAAAAGGAAAAGTACTCAAAGCAAAATAAATTATTATATAAAGCACTGTTCTTTTCTGAAGAAGATTTATGAAAAGAACAGTGTTTTTGTATATATCTATTTTGCTGGGGAATTTTTTTGATATTAAAGTATTGACTTGGCACTTAGTTGTAACTATAATGATTACAACTAAGTACTTAGCAATGAAGTATGAGTTGTAAATAGATAGCATATTTTTTTGGTTTATTTGTAACTACTTTAGTTACAATATAGAGTGATTATAACAAGTAAGGAAATATAAAATAATAAAAGTGTAAATGTATATAGAAAAACGGAGGAAACAACATGTCAAAATTACATGTAGAAGTCTTTACAGGATCTGAACAAGCCTTTCAAGTTACATCAACGATTATTTATGGAGAGAAAGATGCAATTGAACATACTCGTAAATACTTAGTGCCATTTGATGAAGTACCTTCGAAGAATCCTTCAAGTGAAGAAATTCAAACTGCAATGAAGGAACGGTTTCCAAATGTAAAGGAACGGGAAATTGGACTTGTTTTAGCAGAAAATGCGTTTGGAGGGGAAAAATAATGGGACAAAAAACAAATTTAGAGATTATTCGAAGCACATATGAAGGACCATCTTCTTCAAATGCAAAACATCTAGTAGAAGCCCTTTCTGAAAAAGTAGAATGGACAGAGGCAGCTGGTTTTCCATATGGTGGAACGTATATTGGTGTAGATGCAGTAATGGAAAATGTATTTAGTCGTTTAGGATCAGAATGGGATGATTATAAAGCGAATGTAAATACGTACCATGAAGTAAAAGGAAAAGACGTTATTATTGCTGAAGGTGTGTATTCAGGAGTCTATAAAGAAACTGGAAAAGCATTTGAAGCAGAGTTCGTTCATGTATGGCAACTTGAGAATGGAAAAATCGTGAAGTTCAAGCAATATGTGGATAGTCACGTTGTTAGAGAAGCGATGAAAGCTTAAAAATGATAAACAAATGGAATCGGCTATTTGTAGGCGATTCCATTTGTTTTAGTAACAATTAGAGGAGATATCAAAATACATAATATGAAAAAATGGATAATAGGGACGATTACGACTATCGTAATTGTAATGGGTGTTATATTTGGCGCTTATAAATTTCTTGAGTATGTCGAAGTAGAGGATAAACGTTTAAAGGAGCAGAAAGTAATTGCTCAAAAGGAAAAGAAGGTAGTGGAAGAAACGCCGCGAGTTAGTGAAGATGAAATTATATCTATTATGCATAAGATGGTACATCAAAAAGTAAAATCCTCTGAGAAATGGGGATTTATTGAAATGACGAAAAAGGAAATTCATAATACGAAGAGGGCTGTAGAGAGTAGTAAAAATTTTAATAATAAAACAAGGCTACTTGCTATTTTAGACCGCTGGGAGAAAGAGGATTTTTCGCAAACAGTTGAGGAACATAACTTCTTGTGGAAAATTCAAGGCGGGGATACTGGAAAGGCAACAGAACGTTTATCACCAGCAGAAGAACAGCAGTATTTAAAAGAAATGAGAAGTAAAAAGTGAAGAATGTAAAAACATCGCCATTATGTTAAAGATAATGGCGATGTTGATCTATTAAGAGTGCTGCCGTACTAAAGTTTGGCTAGGTTGATGAGCAACTGTTTTAAAGTGAGAAAATAAATAACAGCCAGTAATAACAGTGATAGTCCCAAAGATTTGGATCCAAGTTAGTTCTTCTCCTAAGAAAAGAAACGCTAAAATGGCAGTGAAAATTGGATTAAAATTTAGAAAAATTCCTGATGTAGTTGCTCCTAATTTTTGAACACCAATATTCCAAAATACCATACAGACTACAGTTGAAATTAAGCCTGTATATAGTAGTGAAGTGATAAATGAAGCATTAATATTGGAAACAGTAAAGCTTGGTATATTAAATGGAAGCAATATAATGACACCAAAAATACCAGAATATAAAGTTGCCATCATTGGCGTAGTTGTTTTTGTTGCCCATTTACTACAAACAGAATAGATACCCCAAATACAAACCGCAGCCATCATCCACAAATCCCCACTATTAAAATGTAATGAAAATAACAGTGCGATATTTCCTTTTGAAAGGACGAGAATTACACCAAAAAAAGAAAGAATCATAGATAAGATTTGAAGCATATTTATTTTTTCTTTTAAGAATAAAGACGAAAATAGTGCAATTGAAATCGCGTTTAACGTAGAAATAAGTCCAACGTTTGTTGCGGATGTTTGTTCTAACGCTAAGAATTGAAAAATGTTAAAGAGAACAACGCCGGTGATTCCCATAAGTAGTAAGGGAAGAATTGTAGCGCGCGGTGGAAGAAGTTTCTTTTCTTTAAACCAAACAATCGGTAAGAGACAAACAATCGCAATCAGCCATCTTAAACTTGTAAGCGTCATTGGAGAAGCATGATCGACAAGTGATTTTCCAACAACAAAGTTTCCCCCCCATAGTAAGCTTGTTAGCAATAATAAAAAGACATAAAAATAAGGCATAGTTTGGAACTCCTTTTATTAGTGTATAAATTGAAAAACTGATAAAAAACCTTTCTTTTTTGGGGGAAGAGAGAATCCGTCCATGGATAGAAGCGGTCAGATCCTTTTTTAGCCCCATGCCGAGTAAAAACAAAAAGAGAAAATGAGTGTATGTCCTTTTTTGTTTTCATAGCAGTGACTTATGTGTTGAAAACACAAAATGGATTTATATCGTATGGATTGTAAATAATTTTAGCATTTTTCTTTGTTATCTAATATGTTCTTTTGTATAATGGTGAAAATTCAATAAAATGTTTTGTTTAGGTTTGTAATTACGGAATTTTATTTAATTTCACTAGGGTTATTATGCATTTTTTCGAAGAATCGTCGGTAAGAAAAAAGGGGGATTTTTATGGAGTCATCTGTTATTAAAGTGTTAGATGATTTGGACGTACAAATTTTAGATATTTTACAAAAGGAATCACAAGTAAGTAATGCCGAACTTGCGCGTCGTGTTAATTTATCACCGGCTGCAATGCATGCACGAATAAAGAGGCTAGAAGGGGAAGGGTTTATTGATAAGCAAGTCGCGATTTTAAATCAAGAGAAACTTGGATTTGATTTATTATGCTTTATTTTTATGAGTACAAATATTCATCAATCTGAAAAGCTTGAAGTATTGGAAAGGGAACTGGAATCTATGCCGGAAGTATTGGAATGTCATTGTTTAACAGGGGAGTATGATTACCTATTAAAGGTCGCAAACAGAGATCGTAAAGAGTTGGAGCGTTTTATTAGAAAGTTAAATAAGCTTGGGATTACGCGAATACAAACGAGTTTAGCGCTGCGTGAAATTAAGTATTCTACAGTATTACCAATAAGAGATTCGAAAACAAGTACTGAATGAGATATAAAACCACTTTTTAGATGGAAGAGAGGGTCCGATCATGCATAGAAGCGATCAGGGCCTTTTTTAGCCCCATGCCATGTGAAAACAAAGGAATAAAATGAGAGGAGGTCTTCTTTTATTTTCATAGCCGTGATGTATATGCTATATTATTTCCAATAAATAGGATCTTAAATAATGTAAATAGGGGGGATGGGGAAATGTATTGGGAGACTCTTCCTAATTGGTTTTGGGCAATATATTATTCATTTTTATTAATAACATTAGGGGCTGCAATATTTTGTGTTATACGAAAGAAAATGAAAAGTTTATCCATTTTAGCCATTGTTTTTGCTATAACAGTTCCAATAATTAGTTTGATAAATAGTATTGGAAGAGCGGAAGGAATGGATGAATTTGAACATTTAATAAATCAATTACAACAAGGAGCTATTTGGTCTATATTCACGACCATAGGTTATTTGTTTTTATTCGTATGGTGGATTTTCTTTCTACTCAAAAGTAAAAATCAAGTTATCGTTTCAAAGTGACCTCTAGTTGAGGTCTTTTATTATGCATTTCTAACCGTATTATAATTAGATTTTTGACACGCTGAAATCATCATATATGCCTTTCTACATCTCAAACTTGGCTTTAACCCGCATTAGATCAATATTTTAGTAGTATGTTAAGCAAATGGTCCCAAATTGACTTGGTTATATAGAAGAAATCGGTATTTGTTTTTATATGAAAAATTCAGAATAATAATTGACGTGTTTAAGAAGTGGGTGTATTATTATATAAATTTATGAATTATTATACATTATAAGTTATGAATATTTATGTTAAGGAGATATATTATGCAAATTTCTAACGCGATTACAAGTGATGTGAAAGAAATATATAACTTAATAGAAATATATTCGAAAGAGGGAGTTGTTCTGCCGCGCTCACTTTTGTCCCTTTATCAGTATTTACAGTGTTTGTATGCTGTGAAAGAGGGAGAGGAGATTTTGGGAGTTGCTGGTTTACATGTTTTAGGTGAAGATCTTGCCGAAATACGATCATTAGTCGTATCGGATACATATGCAGGTAAAGGGTTAGGGCGTAGGTTAGTCAATCATGCAATAAGTGAGGCTTCTAAAATAAAGGTAAGAAGGGTCATTTCCTTAACGTATCAAACTGCATTTTTTAAGAAGTGTGGATTTGATTTGGTTGATAAGGAATCGCTACCTGAAAAAGTGTGGGTTGATTGTCGGCATTGTCCGAAATTTGATTGTTGTGATGAAGTTGCTATGATTCGGTATGTTACATGAGATTTAGTGTGAAATAGATAATTGAGATAAACAGAAGGAGGAGGGGATAGCCTCCTCGTTAATTAAATTAATGTATGTCCACCTTCAACATGAAGAGTAGTTCCAGTGACAAATTTATTTTAAATAATGAGAGGCCCCTTCCAGGATGCTCTTAATTTCAGGGATTTAATTAAAAACTCCTAGAATCTTTGTTTATCCCGCTATTCGCGGGTCTTACTGCCCGTAAAAGCCTGATTGGTGATGGCTAATAATCAGTGAGGGATAAAACCCCAACTGATTAAAGTTTCACCTTATGGAATTTTTAAATATATGTATGAACAAGAACAATTATCAAAAAAAGGGATGATTGACATTTTATAAATCATCAATGTACAATAAATATGAATGACATTCAGTCATTTTATTTCGTGGAAGGGTGTAGATAATGAGTAAAAAAGAAAAAATTGTATATGCTGCTATCGAATGTTTTAGGGAAAAAGGGATTGAAAAAACAAAGATTTCGGACATTGTGAAATCAGCTGGTATTGCTCAAGGAACCTTCTATTTATATTTTTCTTCAAAACTATCCGTAGTGCCTGCTATTGCAGAAATTATGGTTGAGAAGATGATATGTGCAGTTGAAGAAAAAGTACAAGCTAGCTCTTCTTTCTTAGATACATTCTCGCAAATTGTAGATGCGATTTTTGATTTTACAAAAGAACATCACGAAATACAGGCATTAATATATGTCGGTTTAGCATCGACCGAACATATAAAAAAGTGGGAGAGTCTATATCAACCTCTTTACATTTGGATAAAAGGCTTTTTAGAAGAAGCTAAGGATGCTAAAGTTATACGGGATTCTATTCATGTTGAAAGAACTTCAAAACTTGTTATTGCTTTAGTTGAATCAGCAGCAGAGCAAATTTATTTATATGATCATATAAAAGAGGATCAAGCTAATTTACAAAAAGCTGAAGTTTTGGATTTTTTAACGCATGCATTGGATATAAGAAAATAAATATTCATTCATTGGTTATAGCAAGATGGATACATTCAAGCTAACAATGAATGACATTCAGTCATAAGAGGTGGGAATATATGAAAAATAAAGCTTGGTTATATGTAATATTAACATGTATTTTTGAAGTTTTTTGGGTGTTTGGTTTTAATACTGCTCACGTATGGTGGCATTGGGCAATAATTCTAGGGATTATTGTTGTTGATTTTCATATGCTTTCTAAAGCATGTGAACATCTTGCGACAGGAACAGTATATGCCGTTTTTGCTGGAGCAGGAACTGTGGGAACCTTCTTAATGGACGTTTTTCTTTTTGGTGGAAGTTTTAGTCTAGGGAAATTATTTTTTATAGTTATGATAGTAGCTGGCGTTATTGGCCTGAAGTTAGCCGATAACAAAGAAGTAGAAGAAGAAGTTATGAAAGGAGCTGCTTAAGGATGGGATGGATTTTTGTCCTTTGTGCCGCGATTTGTGAAATGGTTGGTGTAGTAGGTCTTAAAATGTATAGTAAGGATAAAACAGTAACGCATGGAGCGATTTATATAGGTGGATTTGGTATGTCTTTCGCATTTTTATATACATCTTTCCTATTTTTGCAGATAAGTGTAGCTTATGCGGTTTGGATTGGTATAGGAACAGCCGGAGCTGTTTTGTTAAATATGTTCTTTTTTGGAGAATCAAAAAGTAAGGCACGTATGATTAGTGTGGCTCTTATTGTATGCGGAGTGACAGGTTTAAAGGCTCTTTCTTAAAGATAGAACAAGCTTGTTAAAAAGATCGTATAGGAGGAGTAGTAATGTCTTATACTCTATTGTTGACAGTACAATAATCTTTCATATAGAATGAGTGACGGTCATTCAATACGCGTGTGAAAGGACTCAAATCATGAATAAAAAAGAGAAAATTGTCTATGCAGCTATTGAAGTGTTTCAGGAAAAAGGCGTTGAAAAAACAAAGATCTCTGATATCGTAAAATTGGCTGGTATTGCTCAAGGAACTTTTTATCTGTATTTTCCTTCTAAATTATCTGTTATGCCTGCAATAGCAGAAGTTATGGTTGAAAAGATGATACATGCAGTAAAAGAACGAGTACAGAATAATGAACCTTTTTCAAAGAAAGTTATGCAAGTGATAGATGCTGTTTTTGACTTTATAGCGGAATATCGTGAAATACAAGCATTAATGTATGCTGGTCTTGCATCAACTGAGCATATAAAAGAATGGGAAACTGTATATCAACCTCTTTATATGTGGCTAAATCAATTCTTAAATGAAGCAAAAGATGCAGGTGCAATTCGTAATTCTATTCACGCTGAAAGAACTGCAAAGTTATTTATTGCTCTGGTTGAATCTGCAGCGGAACAGGTTTATTTATATGATCATAAAAAGGATGATCAGGCTGATCTTCAGAAAGCTGAAGTACTAGACTTTTTAACACATGCATTGGACATTCGGGAATAAACAGTTAGGTGAATCCATTACTAGTAAAGAGATGGGTTCATTTTGTTTAAAAATGAATGATAGTCAGTCACTTCGAGTAGGGATTTTATGAAAAATAAGGTAAGAGGTAAATACTATAAATAAATCTCATCATTCAATCCATATAGAGGATATAACTTGTGATGTTGTTTTGTCTTGCTGTTTGTAGGGATGAAGAATCTTCGCTAATAAAAACCTCTTGGGTATTATTGTCGGGAAGAATTTCACATCAATGATTTTTACAGAAAGAGGTGTTAATACATGAAGAAATCAATAAAAGAACAAAAGATGGTATTACTCATTCTTCTAAGTAATGTATTCATTGCATTTCTCGGAATTGGTCTCATCATCCCAGTTATGCCGTCATTTATGAATATCATGCAATTATCAGGAAAAACGATGGGTTATCTTGTTGCCGTATTTGCAGTGGCACAACTACTTATGTCACCATTAACAGGACGATGGGTTGATCGTTATGGCAGGAAGAAAATTATCATAATTGGCTTATTTATTTTTGGTACTTCAGAACTTATCTTTGGTTTGGGAACGGATGTATCGGTGCTTTATATATCAAGGATGTTAGGAGGAATTAGTGCAGCCTTTATTATGCCTGGTGTTACGGCATATGTTGCAGATATTACATCAGTTCAAGAACGACCAAAAGCGATGGGATATCTTTCTGCTGCTATTAGTACAGGTTTTATTATCGGACCTGGCATCGGTGGTTTTATTGCAGAATATGGTGTGCGCATACCATTCTTTTTTGCGGCAGCCATTGCTTTTTTCGCATGCGTTTCTTCAATATTTATTCTTAAAGAGCCGTTAACAACGGAACAGCTAGCAGAAATTTCTGCTAATACGAAGCAAACAAACTTTATTAGAGATTTAAAAAAATCACTAAATCCACTTTACTTTATCGCATTTGTTATTGTATTTGTACTCGCTTTTGGGTTATCAGCATATGAAACTGTTTTTAGTCTGTTTTCTGATCATAAATTTGGTTTCACACCGAAGGATATTGCCACCATTATTACAATAAGCTCAATCTTTGGTGTTGTTGTACAGATATTTATGTTTGGAAAGTTAGTAGATATACTTGGTGAAAAAATCTTGATTCAAGTATGTTTAATCACAGGTGCAATATTAGCGGTGGTATCCACCTTAATCTCTAATTTTTGGGTAGTATTAGCTGTAACTTGTTTTATCTTTCTCGCATTCGATTTACTTCGTCCTGCATTAACAACATTTTTATCAAAAGCAGCTGGGAAAGAGCAAGGGTTTGTTGCGGGAATGAACTCAACCTATACAAGCTTAGGTAATATTGTTGGGCCGGCTATGGGAGGAATACTATTTGATGTAAACATCCACTATCCGTATCTTTTCTCTGCTTTTATTATGGCTATTGGCATCGGTATTACAGTCATGTGGAAAGAAAAGCAAATGGTAGAAAGTTTAGCGAAATAAAAAATAAGTAGAGTTACATTTTTACATACATCTTAAAAATAAGAAAAAAGCTCCTTCGAAATTTGAAGGAGCTTTTATAAATCTATAGAAAGAGCTGTAATAAATTTTCACTTTTGTAGTCTCTTTTTAAAATAATAAGTTTGATGTGTTGTGTAAATTACATAGTGATAGATTGATAATACGAGTTAAAAAACGATATAGAGAGGAAATAAAAACATGGATTACTTTACCAGATCCAAGTTCAAAATATAAAACGGTTTAACATTTGCACTTTTCAAGAATGCTATACAAATCAAAAAACATCCCTCATTTGCGATTTGCATTCATAATGCCGATTATAGTTTTGAATGTTGTATATCCAGCGATTGAGCATCCCTATCATCCAAAGATAAATAACAAAGGAGATTGACCGCCACATATTTGTGTATAGGCGATCATCTCCTTTTTATTTTATCTTACTATTTGCGGGCAGTAATCTTTCCCCCTCAAAATGCAGTGCAAGCAAAGAAGTTAGGTTCCACTTTATAAAGTTAGCCCAAAGCGCTTTAATTCGATAAAAATACCTTCTAATTGTTTCCCTTTATCCGTGAGGGTATATTCCACTCGAGGAGGAACTTCAGGATAAACCTTTCTTGTTACAATACCTTGACTTTCTAATTCTTTAAGGCGAAGTGAGAGTGTTTTTGGGCTGATACCATCCATTGATTTTAGTAGATCACTAAAGCGCAATGTTCCTTCAATAAGAAGGTCACGAATAATTAAAAATGTCCATTTTGTTCCAATTACGTCGAGTGTTTTTGCAATAGGACAAGGTATACCAGGTGAACCTTTCGTTAATACAATCGGATCTATATTGCTCATGGAAATAGCCTCCATAAAAATTTTTTGAATTGATTTGCTTTATAGTATCACAAAACTATCTTTTTAGTAACTATATGAAAAAAATATCACTACTTCCAAAAGGGAAATTACTGCATATAAAATAGCGTTAGGAACCACAAATGATTTCTAAACGAAGGAGGTGACTATGATGAAAATAAAAAATCAAACAAAAAAGTTATGGTGGTCATTTAGTTTTCTCGTAATTTGTATTGTTATAATCGGTACCATACTTACTGCGTGCAGTAATACAAAAACGTCTGCTTCTAAAAGTGAAATTCAATTGTTGAAAGGCTCGCCAGAACCTAAAACAATGACAATCGATCCTTCATTAAGTCAAAAAGATGCTACAGCAATGATTCATACAGCCCAACGTTTTTATGCATTTTGGGATACTGGCAATGAGGAGCTTATTCCACAAACCGTTACAGAGAAATTTTTTGATAATACGTTGCCAAAAGGGCGCCCGCAAGGTCCTGAAGGCTTAGCATTTGCTGCAAAAAACTTTCGTAAAGTCGTTCCGGATATACATTGCAAGATTGAGGATTTATTAGTGGTTGGTGATAAGGTCACAGCTCGTCTATCCTTTACAGGAACGCATAATGGAAAGCCGATTAGCTTTTTTGCCATTGATATTTTACGTATTAAGGATGGGAAAATTACGGAAGACTGGCATTTAGAGGACAATCTTACTCTTATGCAACAACTTGGAGTAGTAGCTGAGAATTAAATGATAGCGGTACGAAAAAATGTGGATTTAGATATATGCAATTCAATCAATAACAGATAAAGGGGAAGAAAACTATGAAAAACATACTAATCATAAATGGTCATCAAAAATATAGTGCCGACGGAGGGAAATTAAATCAAACATTGGTTGATCACATGGTCAGTTTACTCAGTGAAAAGAATCATGTGAAAACAACGATTATTCAAGATGGATACAATATTAAGGAAGAACAACAAAAGTTTTTATGGGCGGATGTTATCATCTATCAAACACCGATTTATTGGTTTAGTGTACCAGGATTATTTAAAACGTATATGGATGAAGTATATGAGTACGGCCTCTTTTTTAAAGGAGGAGATCAATACGGAACAGGAGGATTATTAACAGAGAAACAATACATGTTTTCCACTACATGGAATGCACCTAAAACAGCATTTCAGAATTCCACACAATTCTTTGAAGGTGAGAGTTTAGAAGAAGCAATTGGTCATTTGCACCGAGTACAGAAATTTATTGGTATGAGTCCTTTAAAGAGTTTTGCGTGCTATGATGTAGTCAAAAATCCTAATATTGATATGTTTTTAGCAGAACTGGAAACACATTTAAAAGAAGTAGTAAACCTTTCCTAAATTTTAAAAATAAATAGCTAGTAAAACCTCAATCTGAAGATTGAGGTTTTACGGTTATGCAAGTTATCCATATTATAGAGATGCAGATTGAAAGACCGACATAAAACCATTTCTTTTAGGCGGGAGAGAGGATCCGATCATACGTAGGAGCGGTCAGTTCCTTTTTTAGCTCCATGCCATGTGAAAACAGAAGGAGAAAATGAGTGAAGAACTTCCTTTGTTTTCATAACCGCGACTTATATGTCGGAAATTTAAAATGAATATATATAAATGGTTAAGTAATTTGATTTCAATACTCTTTAGCTGATTCTGTAGGATGAATCCAGAGCTTTGAAAAATCCGTCCAGCCAAAAGAATCGATCGTTACATTTTTTAAAGAAGATGGGTAGATCTTCTTTTTTAGAACATGATAATTAAATAAAATGATATATTCCGTTCGAAGGAATTCTTCAATTTCGTATATAAGTTTATAACGATGTTCCTTATTTTCTTCGGCTAAGAATGTATCTAGTAAACAATTAATCTGTTTTTGATAGTGAGGATGCATAAAGCGATTGATAAAGCAGCTTTTATTTTTAAATACATTTAAAAAGGCGATTTCTAAATCAGAAGCAAAAACTTCTCCCATTAAAATAATATCGGCGTTTTGATCAATAGAACGATCCGAGTAGTCTGAGACAGGAAAAGGGTGTAATTCCACTTGTATGCCTAAGCTTTGGCAACGCTCTTTTAGCCAAATTGCATCATGAGCACTATCTTTAAAAGAGAAAAAGTAAATATGTATAGTTTCACCTTGATATGTACTTTTTTTCAGGTATTCCTTTGCTTTGCATAAAGAATAAGATTGTTTCATTGCTTCTCGGCTTCGACTTGGAAAGAAGCTTGATGCGGGGATAGTCCGCATACCTTTTAAATCACGAATAATCGATTCAACGTCATATATTTCTCTCCAAGCTTTTCGAAAATAAATATCATGATGTGGACCAGGCTTTGTAAAGTTAAATGCGGAATATATACACCCGGTTTCTTCTATTTGTACTTCGTGTTCTTTTGTATGTTTAGTATTTGGTAGTTCATAATGTGTATGTATTTGTGCATGTTCCGGAATACGCCAAAGCTCAATTCGATCAAGTAACGCACGCTCTTTAAAATAATTTGTAAATGCTTCTAATACAACTTGATCTTCATAATAACTATGTAATTTAAAAGGTCCCGTCCCCATATAATAATGATTTTGTATTTCTACATCATGCGGTAAAATGGCTAATTGCATTGAACTTACATAATGCAGAAAAAACAAGTTCGGCTTTCGGAGGTGAAAGCTTATTTGTAGTGGTGATGGTGTTTCAATCTGCACAATCTCTTCAGTTAACCAGGCATAAGGAGAGTGTACACGTTGTAATCTTTCAAATGAAAATTGAACATCTTTAGAAGATAAGATTCTTTCATGATGAAAATGGATGCCTTTTCGTAAATAAAAGGTCCAGGTAAGTTGATCGTCACTAACCTCCCATGTATGTGCGAGATGTGGCTCAATTTCTTCTGTGTTGTAGTTGTAATTCACTAATGTATCAAAAATTTGACTAATGAGATGACTCTCTGTTGTTACAGCTGCAAATGCTGGATCAAGTGGCAGTATTTTTCGCGAGCAAGGTATCTTTAGCACGTCATACATATCGTTTAAAGGTTGGTATCCAAAATGCTGCTGTAGTTTTTCTTCTAAGCTTTTTCGGAGGGAAGCAGGAAATGGTTGTTTTAAAAGAAGAAATATCTCTTTTAATTTATCTTGCTGTAAGAGAGATTCCGCATAGGGCATAACCACTTCTGAAATGGTATGGAGAAAGAGAACTTCACTTTTATTTCCCCGTCCTCGTCCTGGTGTCCACGTAATTAATTTTTCTTCATTCATTTTTCTAAGTAAAATTTTTACGTTTTTTGTACTGCAATATAAAATATTGGCTAATTCTTGCAAGCTATTTTGCATGTACTGTTTTTCTGGATCATGCAATCGTAGTTGAATATAATAGTCCATCACTTTCATGTTTAAACGACTCCTTCCCAATAAAAGGGGAAATTCTTTAGAATATTCTAACCTTTTTCTTCCACTTTTTCAAAGTAAAATGAATACACATAAGGGGGAAGAAACAATGGGATTTTGGAGTATGCATCGAAATATAAAAATTAGAATTATAACATCATTTTTAACACGCACTGTATCAACAATGATTTTCCCGTTTATGGCGATTTATTTTTCAGTAAAGCTCGGGAGTGTCCTTGCAGGTGTTTTATTACTAATAAACGTAATGGCGGCACTCGTCATTGGGCTTTATGGTGGTTATATTGGAGATCGATTAGGACGAAAAAAGGTTATGATTATAGGGCAAGTGATACAAGTAGTTTCTATCGCTTGTATGGGAATTGCGAATTCAAATTATGTAGATTCACCTTGGCTCACTTTTGTGTTTATGCTAACAAATAGCCTTGGTTCAGGACTTATGAATCCGGCAACAGAGGCGATGTTAATTGATGTGAGTACACCGGAGAATAGAAAAGTAATGTACAGTATTAATTATTGGGCAATTAACTTGTCTATTGCAATTGGAGCGATTTTTGGTGGTCTATTATTTGAACATTATCGTTTGCAACTATTTGTATTATTAACAGTGGTAGCACTGCTGACGCTATATTTAATTGCTGTATATATGGAAGAAGTATATGTCGCTCGGCCAATTATAAAAAAGAAGCACGTACTAAAGGAAATGGTTGAAAGTTATAAAGTTGTGATGACAGATCGAACTTTTTTAATTTTTTGTATAGCCAGTATAGGTACATTATCATTAGAATTTCAGATCAATAATTATTTAGGTGTACGCTTGCAAAAGGAATTTGAAACGGTGCATTTCGTATTTGGAAATCACGGAACCTTTGATTTAACAGGTATCCGCATGCTAAGCTGGATTTCTGCGGAGAATACGATTTTGATTGTTTTATTTTCAGCACTTGTGATTAAAATGATGAAGCGTTTTAATGATTTGAAAATATTATATGTTGGCTTATTTATCTATACAATTGGATTTACAATACTTGGATCAAGTAGTAGCTTGTGGATCTTATTAATAGCGGGGCTTTTTCAAACGGTTGGCGAGATGATGTATGTGCCAGTTCGTCAATCCATTATGGCTGATATGGTTCCAGATGATGCACGGAGCTCTTATATGGCAATCAATGGTATGGTATTCCAGGTGGCAAAAATGAATGGAGCATTAGGAATTATGCTTGGTTCATTCATTGCATCATGGGGAATGAGTATTGTTTATTTTTTAATTGGTGTAAGTAGTATTTTATTATTTAGAAAAGCAATTAATAGGACAGAATACCGTGAAGAAAACATACCTCATATAGGATAAGAACATATACAAAAAGCGAATCGTTTTTATAATGATTCGCTTTTTATATACCATTTTTTTCTAAAAAACGTCTACTTCAGCTAATGTATTGCTAGTGCTTGGGTTCATTAAAAGGTTCTTCAGTTCACCTACTTCAGAGAGTGTGACAATGGTATAACCACTAATTAATACAATGAGTCCAATGACCCTTAATGTTTGCAAACTAATATTTCTTTGGTTTTCCTCAGAGTTACTTGGGGGCGTTAAAGTTTGAGTGTTGTTCATCGTAGGGCTCCCATCTTTTATATATGTGATCAAACATTTTTGCACCAGAACCGAGATAAAATGAATGCGAGTATTTTTACATATGAATCTATGAAAAAGTTGATGAAATTGTCAGCTTTTTATTTTTGGAAAAAATTGTTTATCTATTTTATAAAAAAATATTTTTTTGACCCCCAGAAAATTTTTATTCCCCCCGAATATATATAGTAAGGAAAGCAAAAGCTGCAATTACCAAAAATATAGAGAAGAGTTTTTCAAAGATTGTAGCTAAAATAGAAAAAGAGCAAGAAAAACAAGCGGACGCTATTGCAAAAGAAAACAAAAAAGTAGATCAAAATACAGAAGTAACTCCAGCACAACCAGAACAAGTAACACAGCCAGCACATAAACCGGCTGTTTCTTATGAGAAGCATGAGCAATCAAACCAAAAGGGTCAAACAGAAAAGAATGATCATCAAGACAACGGTAAAAAAGTCGGTCACGAAAAACATGAACAACAGCAAGAAGACAAGCACAAAGAAAAGTAGTAAGAAAATGTGATGAAATGGTCACTTCTTTAGTGACCATTTTGCTATTTGAAGCAAAAGGAGGGAGGGGGATTACTAGTGTTGAGTTTAGTGATGAAGATCATAAAAAAACCGAAAATAGAAGATATCGTATTTAACATACAAAACAACGGAGGAGATAAGGAAGCTTTTATCGCACAGTATCGGCCTTTTATTCGAAAATCAATCTCGTCTGTCTGCCGCCGGTATATTACGGAGCAGGATGATGAATACAGCATTGGATTGTTTGCGTTTAATCAAGCAATTGAACAGTATTCATATAAAAAAGGAAAATCTTTTCTAGCGTTTGCTGAGCTTCTTATAAAAAGGGATGTAATTGACTATATACGCAAGGAGTCTAAGCATAATCTCGTCTTTTTAAAAGAAGACCAGCAAGAGGAAATGGTAGAAATGCAGGTATCGCTTACGGAGTATATGAAAGAGATGGAAAACAGAAACCGTAAGGAGGAGATTCTTCATTTTCAAATTGTACTAGCTGAGTTTAAAATCACATTTTCAGAGCTTGCTAAGGAATCTCCAAAGCATCGTGATACGCGTGAGCACTTAATAGAAATTGTAAAGATTATTATAAAAGAAGAGAAAATGATGGAAGAGCTGTTTCGAAAGAAAAAGTTACCGCTTAAACACATTGAACCGCGTGTTAGGGCAAGTCGTAAAACGTTGGAGCGGCATAGAAAATACATTATTGCAATGTGTATTATCTTTGCAAACAACTATACATATATTCTTGATTATATAAGAGGGGGGAAGCATGATGAATAAAGGGATTGTGATGGATATAAAAAAACATAGTGTAGTTGTTTTAACTCCAGATGGAGAGTTTATTACGTTTAAAAGAAAATCGCACTCTTATATGATTGGAGAGGAAATCTCGTTTAACGAACAAGAACAAAGAGTACCGCGTTTTTCAATCCCTTCTTTCTTAAAGCCTGCATCATTACTTGTTGCTTGTTTTCTATGTGTGTTTCTGTTTTTCTACAACCAACCGGAAGAAAAAGCACTCGCTTATGTCTCAATTGATATTAATCCAAGTTTAGAGGCGAGCGTAACAAAGGATCTTCGTGTTATAGATTTGCGAGCTTGTAATGATGATGGAAAGCGCATTTTAAAAGAAATGAAACGATGGAAAAGTAAACTTTTGCAAGACGTAGTACGTACCATTGTAAAGCAAAGTCAAGAGGATGGATACTTAACGAATGACAAGCAAATTATGCTAACAGCTGTTACAAAGGACAAGTCGCTAGAACCACAGTTGGAAAAGGCTATGCAAGAATTAAAGAAAGAGTATGAGACAAAACATGTTACAGTCGTATATCAAAGTAGTACGATGCAAGTGCGAGAGAATGCCAAGAAAGCAGGAGTCGGCACAGGTGTCTATATAAAGCAAGAGAATGAGAAGAAGAAATCGCTTACTCCTCCTGCACCGCCGTCTAATCAGGAGGAACACCCTCAGGAGATACATTCGCAACCAAAGTCATCACCCGATGCATCATCGAATTTGTCTCCTGTAAAAGAAGAAAGATATGAGAAGCAAGAGCAAATAGAACAAAAGCAATCCCAGGAACAGCAACCCCAGCAATCAAAAGGAAATAATGGGCATCAGCAAGAAAACAACGATAAAGAGTATAAACAAGAAAATAAAGAGTCTCAGCAAGAAAACAACGGTAAAGAGTATAAACAAGAAAATAAAGAGTCCCAGCAAGAAAACAACGGTAAAGGGTATAAACAAGAAAATAAAGAGTCTCAGCAAAAAAACAACGGAAAAGGGTATAAACAAGAAAATAAAGAGTCTCAGCAAGAAAACAACGGAAAAGGATATAAACAAGAAAATAAAGAGTCTCAGCAAGAAAATAAAGGCAATATAAACGAAAACAACGGGCATAAAAAAGAGGACAAAAACGTTCCTGACACGCAACATCAGGGGAAAGAAAAGAAAAATCCATAGAATATTGAAGAAGAGGGTTCGTTCCATGTTAGGATTGAAGTCATTTCGTACAGCAACCTTGATTTTGAGAGGTATCGAAGCCATGCATATGATGAAAAAGGGCAACTTCACCAAACAAAGGGTGAAATTTGCCCCAAATGAGGTTGAAGTCATTCATAAGTTATTTGGATTAGTCGTTTGATCTCAAAGTTAACAGGAAATTACTGTTCTATATTCCTATTAAGTTATTTTCGCACCAAAACCCTAGAAGTCTATCTATTAAAATAGTTTGCGTTGTACTTAGAATAAAATATTTTATTCTTGTATTCAGAATAACAAGAAAAGGAGTATGTAAAAAAATAATGGAGAAAAAAATTCAACAAGAGAAAGATAACTCAAAACCCGTTTTTTATGATCCTAAAGGAAGAAGAAAAATAGCTTTCAGTTGGTTTCTATGTATCTCAATAGTTAGCATAAGTATTGTATTTTATTTTTTCTTTCGAAGTATTTTTTCAACACCAGAAATTCCAAATATGAATCCTTCTGTACAGCAAGATACTAAACTTGTACCTATTAATCAAAAACTCAGCGACCAGCAGTTAAAGAAGGGAGAATTCAAATCTTCTAATACCGAAATAAGCAATAATGAAAATTCAACAGGCAATGGCGAACAACCTAAAGAAGTTTATGGTTTTTATGTAAACTGGGATGAAAATAGTACTGCTTCTTTAAAAGAAAATATTGATTCATTAACCATGTTAGTACCAGAATGGTATCACTTAAAAGCAAACTTAACAATTAGTAGTGAGATTAAACCTGAGATTGTAAAGTTAGCAAAAAAAAATCATGTAAAAATTATGCCTTTGCTTACTAACTATACGCAAGAAGCTTCTGGTCCTGATAGTAAACTTATTCATAAGTTACTGAATGATCCAGCTAATGTACAGACAAAGTTTATTAATGATTTAGTAAAGCGAATTGAAGAGAATCAATTTGCAGGTATTAATATTGACTTTGAGTCAATACCTGAAGGCGATAGAGATAAATTAACAAATTTCATGAAAGAACTTACTACGGTCTTTCACAAACATCATTTGCTCGTAACGCAAGATGTCCCTGCTAATGATAAAGCCTTTGATTATGGTGCATTAGCCAAAGTAATAGATCGTATGATTGTAATGATGTATGATGAGCACTATGGAGCAGGGACACCAGGACCAATTGCTTCAAATAAATGGTTTGAACATACGCTCAATGATCTAAACATTCCCTCTGAGAAACTTATAGTTGCTTTCGGTAACTATGGATATGATTGGGAAGTAAATAGCAAAAAACCTGCGAAGTCTTTAACTTTCTCAGAAGTTATGACAATGGCTCATGATTCAAATATAAAAATTCAATGGGATAAGATTAGTGGAAATCCTTATTTTCGATATAAAAAAGGAGCGAAAGAACATACTGCTTGGTTCTTAGATGGTGTTACTCTTTATAATCAAGTAAAAATTGCAATGAACAACAATGCAAAGGGAGTTGCATTATGGAGATTAGGAGCAGAAGATCCTACTGTATGGAAAGCTTTAAAAGATCCTATAGAGGTACAAAAAAATTCTGACACATTACATAAAATCGCTAGTTTAGATGAAGTAAAATATTCTGGACAAGGCGAAATTTTACAGATTAAGAATGCAAAGAAAAATGGATTGAGAGATTTTAAAGTAAGCAAAGAAGGCTATCTTACAGATGAAGTATATCAATCACTACCATCTGCATATCAAGTGCAGCGCTACGGAAAACCAAAAGGAAAACAAGTAGTACTAACATTTGATGATGGGCCAGATCCTAAATACACACCGGAAATTCTAGATATATTAAAAGAGTATAAAATAAAAGCAGCCTTTTTTGTACTTGGTGAAAACGCCCAGCTAAATCCTAGTCTTGTTAAAAGAATATACGATGAAGGCCATGAAATTGGCAATCATACCTTCAAACATCCTAACGTAGCTGATACGTCTTTACTACGAACAAAAGTAGAACTGAATACAACTCAGCGCCTGATTCAGGAAATAACTGGACATTCTACGGTTTTATTTAGGCCACCATATGAAGCGGGTGCTGATCCGGATTCATCAAATGAAATATTGCCTATTTTGCGTGCACAAAATATGAACTATACAATGGTGGCAGAAAAAGTTGATCCTGAGGACTGGGCGACGCCCTCAACAAATGAATTGGTAAAGCGTGCTCTTAATCCCATTTATAAGGGGGAGGGAAATGTTATTCTTCTTCATGATGCAGGAGGGAATCGTACCCATACAGTAGAGGCGCTACCAATTATTATTAAAGACCTTAAAAAACATGGATATAGTTTTGTAACAATTTCAGATTTAATGGATAAAGAACGAGATGAAGTAATGCCTCCCGTTTCTTCTGAGGGTAAGCAATATTTACTTTACAACAAAGCTGTTTTTTCAGGAGCGGGGTATTCTAAGCATATATTAACAACTATTTTTTATATTGCTATTGGATTAGGTATTTTCCGATTCCTATTTTTAATTTATTTTGCATTCAAGCAAAAAAGGAAAACAAGATCTCGTTTATTTACTAATTCGTCTTATCAACCTTTCGTTAGTGTTGTGATAGCAGCATATAATGAAGAGAAGGTTATTACCAAGACGATTCGCTCAATTTTGGATAGTGATTATAGAGAATTTGAAGTTATTGTTGTTGATGACGGATCGAAAGATGGTACGTCAAAAGTAATTCAAGAAGCATTCCATAAACATCCTAAAGTTTGTTTAATTCAGAAAGAAAATGGTGGGAAATCATCCGCAATGAATTTAGGATTTCAAAAATCACGAGGAGAAATCATTGTCACTTTAGATGCGGATACTATTATTGCGCAAGATGCTATTTCTCTAATGATTAGACACTTTGAAGATCATAATGTAGCAGCAGTTTCAGGCAATGTCAAAGTGGGAAATAGACGGAATTTGTTAACTACTTGGCAACATGTTGAATACATTACAGGATTTAATTTAGAACGCAGAGCTTTTGATGAGTTGGATTGTATCACGGTAGTTCCTGGAGCTATTGGAGCATGGCGTAAAAAGAATGTAGTTGAATCTGGATATTTAAGCGAAGATACACTGGCAGAAGATACGGATCTTACTATAACATTCTTACGTCAAGGACATCGAATTGTATATGAAGAAAAAGCATATGCTTATACGGAGTCACCTGAAGATGTGAAAAGCCTCATTAAACAACGATATCGTTGGTCGTATGGTACACTCCAATGTCTTTGGAAACATCGAAAAGCACTGTTTAACCCAAAGCATAAAACATTAGGGTTTGTTGCATTACCTAATATGTGGTTATTCCAATATGTCCTGCAATTCATTGCTCCTTTAGCAGATATATTAATGATTATAGGGCTATTTGGTAGTAATCCTCTAAAAGTTTTAGGGTTTTATCTTGTGTTCTTTGCAATGGATCTTCTCGCTTCTCTTTTTGCATTTAAATTAGAGAAAGAGAATCCTAAACCATTAGCCTGGTTAATTTTACAACGCTTTATTTATCGTCAATTTATGACTTATGTTGTAATTAAATCTGTATTTTCATCTATTCGAGGGGTAGCGGTAGGATGGAATAAACTGAAGAGAATGGGGAGTGTTAAGCATTCCTCTGAACATAATGAGGCATCATAAGAGAGCAGATAATCTGCTCTCTTTTTTTACTAGTAGCTTCTTTAGCTAAACTTTCTGTTTTTTTCTTTCAGAATACACAATCATTCATTTAAATTTCCGATGAAGAAATTTGTTTTTTGGTTCTTGGTAAGATAATAAATTTGATAAAAAATATGCTGACTATAATAGTTGAAAGAACAAGTAAAAACTGCTGGAGTGCAGCGAATATAATAATGAAAAATAACACTAGCTGAACGATTGCTAATGAAAATACAAGGTTAAGAAATTGACGTACCCTTTCTTCAAATGAAATCGGATATAATGCTACAATATTATTTCCTGGAAAATATTTCCATAAGGCACGCAATTGCATAGAGCTCATATATAAGAGGCAACAAGTAATAGCGCCTTTTGCAAATACATTCGGTACGAAATATAAAATAAAAGAACCGATACTAGTCAATCGAATATATATACCAAAATAATCATTCGCACGTAAGAATGATAAAGTGTTCAAATATAAAAAAGTAGATTGTTTTTTATGTAATATAGGTTCTAGCCAACTTGTTAGCCATTTTCTTTGTTTTACTTGTTTTTTCAGCTGCGGGACATCGGTGAAAAAGTTTGCAAATTGGTAAAAGTGCATGTCCATTTTTTCTTCTTGCTCAATTATATATTCCCATCCAATTCGTTTTGTTGGCTGTTTTGTTGTATAAACAAGTAGGAAGACAAGAAGTAATAGCATCGCACCTAATAGAACAACTGATACGGACTGAAAGAGCGTGTAAAGAATGAGTGCATTACAAGTGAAGCGAATGATAAACCAGATTTGACTGTTATATTGATCACGCCATATCCAATTGATATATAGGTTCCAACCTTTTATTAACATTAAAATGAAAAAGATTGTACATAAGAATGGAACGGTTGTCTGTAATGTTTGCATTGCTAGCGGTGTAATGATTAGAAACGTAAATAGCAATGGGAAAAGTTGAATGACATAATTGTATAGAAGAGACTGTTTGAAATAAGATGTTAATTTCTCTTCGAGTGCCAGTAAATAGACAGCGTCAGGCTTTTGGATAAAAGTACGAACCTTACATCTCGTTATCATGATGGTAAGCAGAGATATAATGATGATTAATGAAATGCCTTTAGAAGGAGATGTTTTAAGAAACTTGGCGTAATAATACGCACCAATGCATGAGACGAAGATGAAACTGTATAGTAGACCGCTAATCATGCGCGCAAAGTACATGATGACGTTTTGAATATGCTTTTGGAAACGAGTGCTCCATAGTGTTTCGATTGACATGTTTTTTCACCTCTGTCTTCTATTATATAGGTTTCTTTCTTATACAAAAATAAAAACGAGCAAATTGCTTTAAGCAATTTGCTCGTTTTTATTTTCTTCATTTTTTTTCTTATCGCGATTCATTAATGGATAAAATGCAAAGCCAATTACAAATAAGCCAATTCCAAGAAGGAATGTTTTTATATCTGAGGATCCAGTTTTAATGACCCACAGTGCATAGCAAAGTGCAATGACTGCGATAATACCATCCATAATTCGTGAACCGGGTTCGTTTTTATACGTTTCACCAGTTGCAACGAGTTTTAATTGGAAGATTGGTGAAACGAGATAAGGGATTAAGTAAGCTAAGGTTGAGACAGTAATAACGAATGTATAGGCCTCAGCAATTGTCCCTGATAAAGTTGAGAAAAGGAAGACTTGCGACATAATATTTGTCAGTCTTAGTGAATAAATTGGACTTCCTTTTTTGTTTGTTTTTGCAAAGAAGGAAGGGAAGAATCCTTCTTTCGCCGCTTGATAAGGTACTTCTGAGCTTAATAAAATCCAGCCTAAGATAGAGCCGAATAGGGAAGTAAGAGCAAGTAGTGCCATTAATTTCCCACCGCCGTGGCCCATTGCAGCATTTAATGCATCAGCTAATGGACGTTCAGAAGTTTGAAGTTTATCAATGTGCAGAACACCCATTGTTAAAATGGTAATTCCTAAATAAATGGCAACTGTTAGTAATAAACCTGCTACAGTTGCTCGTTTTACCGTTTTTGGAGAAACAGCTCGGTTTGATAATAAAACAGCTGATTCAATACCGATAAATGCCCAAAGTGTTGTAAGTGCAGCTAAATTTATTTGTGAAAGCAGTCCGTGTGACACGCCTTCTTTATCAATCATTGGTGTATACCATTGTCCAAATTTTGAAGCTTGAAATGCAAACAAAGTCACAACAATGAATAGAAGGAATCCAGTCACCTTTGTTGTTGTTGCTAAGAAGTTTAACTTCCCAGCTCCGCTTACACCGTTTGTTAAAATCATATGTGTTCCCCATAGTAAGACAGAACAAATAGAAAATGTAATTAGTTTTCCAACTTCTATATCGAAAGAGCCAATCGAAAATAATAGGCGTGTGTCTTTCATAATCGGGAAGAAGAGTGATAAATATCCCGCAAAAGATGTAATAATAGCGACATTACTTGCCCAGTTTGCAACCCAATAGCCCCAAACCATACTGAAACCAGCCATTTTTTTCTTTTTTGGTGATGAGAATAGTGCATATGCATGACTTTGTGGTCCTGTCGTTAAATCAGGACGACGAATTGCTAAATTACCGAAAACAAGAGCTAGCATTAAAACACCAAACCCTGTTGTTAACCAAGCTAAAGTGACACCGAGAGGACTTGCTGTTTGTGCTAACGTACTTGGCACCATGAAAATACCAGCGCCAACCATGTTACCGACAACGAATGCTGTCAGTACCCAAAAACCCCATTTTTTTTGTTGCATAAAAAATACCTCCAAAGTTAGTATAACCAAGTCAAGCGAGGAGATATGTATGTCTTCCAAAAAGGGAAGAAAGGTAAGCTTCATACAAAACAAAAAAAGCACGTGTAATTGTCGCTACGTGCTTTCTATCTTATAGGAAACCCACGACATACCTCTCGATAGCTCTCCACAAACAAATTGTTTGTGACAGTTCTGCACTTATTAAATAGCAGACCCAGCAAGAATGCACAGTGGGCATTTCTTACTTCGGCAACCATTCCTTTCCCATTCATTCATCGATGCCACTACATCTCCTGAAATGATACTCTTAATGACTGCAACCTCTACCTCACCGAGATACGAATGAGGATTTATGTATTAAATTAACATAATCAAGGGTAACAAATGAATTTTTATACGTCAATGGATATAGTAATAATCAGACTATAGCGAACAATTTGTCATTAAAAGAAGAGGGGTTTTTTTAGAAATAGGCTCTGTTAATCTGTGTGTTAAACTAATGAAAAAAATATTTTTGATATTTTGTCTCACTTGAATCTAGAAAAACAACATAATTATTCTGTAACTTTATTTGAGAATGTAATGGATTGGTTAATGAACAGTGATCCTAAAGCATATTAGATAAGTGAATAGGAGAATGAAAGAATATAAAAAGAAGCTAATCTACAGCTGTAGACTAGCTTCTAAAATATTAAACTAAGTTTAATACAGTTACTTTCTCACGTGTCATAGACTCAAGGCTCTTACGGATACCTTGTGCTCCCATACCAGAACCTTTTACGCCGATGAATGGGAAGTGGTCAGGACCACGCTCTGTACGTCCGTTAATTTGAACGGAACCAGTGTCAATTTTGTTTGCAATTGCAAATGCTTTATTAATGTCTTTTGTGAAGACACTTGCTTGTAAGCCGAAATCTGATTTGTTCGCAATTTCAATTGCTTGTTCATCAGAAGAAACACGGATGATTGGAAGGATTGGGCCGAATGGCTCTTCCCAAGCAACTTTCATATCTTCTGTTACATTGTCAATTAATGTTGGGTAAATTAAGTTGCGCTCGCGTTTGTTACCAATTACGATTGTAGCGCCTTTTTCTACTGCATCGTCAACTAATCCTTGAACGAAATCAGCAGATTTATCGTCGATTAATGGCACGATTGTACTGTCTTGTTCTGGAGAACCAACAGTTAATTCAGCCACTTGATCTTTTAATAAGCTAACAAGCTCGTCCGCTACATTTTCATGTACAAGCACGCGCTTGATTGCAGTACAGCGTTGACCTGAGTATGAGAATGCGCCGCTAACGATATGTTTTGCAGCTTCCCCTAGGTCAGCATCTTCACGTACGATACCAGGGTCTTTACCGCCAAGTTCTAATACAAGCGGAATCATAGCAGCTTTTTTCGCTAAGTGAGCACCTGTGTTTGTACCACCTGTGAACGATACCATATTTACGCCAGGATGTTCTACTAAGTAGTCGCCGATAACAGAACCGCGTCCTGTTGCTACGTTTACAAGTCCTTTTGGAAGACCTGCTTTATGAAGAGCTTCAACCATTTTAATACCGCTAATTGCGCCTTGTGTTGCTGGTTTAAAGATAACAGCGTTCCCCATAATAAGAGCTGGTGCAAGTTTTGCAGCAGATAAGTTTACAGGGTAGTTAAATGGTGCGATTGCTAAAACAACACCACGTGGTGCACGTTGAATGATTGCAAGCTTGGATTTAGATCCACCAGGGAAGCTATCACCCATCATGCTTTCGCCATGCATATGAAGTGCTTCGTCTACAGTGTAACGAATTAAGTCCGCTGTACGAACAACTTCTTTTTTCGCATCTTTATAACCTTTACCGACTTCTTTCATTACGATATCGGCAATTTCATCTCGCATATTTACAAGCTCATCAGCCCATTTATATAAATATTTTGCACGATCTTGAAGAGAAGCTTCCGCCCATTCTTTTTGAGCTTGTTGTGCTGATTTAACTGCTTCGTCAACTTCCCCGCGAGTAATTGCTTGTACTTTACCAATTACTTCGTGTAAATATGGTGATGGAATATCAATTGTTTGCCCAGAAGAGCTTTCTCTCCATTCACCGTTTAAATAAAATTTGTACGTATTGCTAGTTGTCATGATTTGTCCTCCTAAAATAGCAACTTGTAAGAGTGAGTATATGGTGATTGTAGGGGGTTTGAGAATATTTTTCAAACAAAATGTTTATGGAAACGATTTCTTATATGATTTTTATTTTGTATGCCCTTTCTTAAAGGGGTTTACCTTATTTGTAAGTGAAATATAGGATTATCTATAATAATATCGATAGATAATTTTTTCGAGTATCGAAGTGGTATTGTACATCTTTTATTTTTTGTGATAAAAGTTTGTTTTGTAAAATAATGAAAAAAACAATTGACAGAAAAGTTGATAAAGTTATAAAATTAAAAATGGAAAATAAATGAAGGGGGTGCGCGTAATGATTGTAATGGTAAATATGACTGGCTTAGTTGGATTACATGGTGGGAAACATTCATATCATTACGCAACCCGTACGGAAAGATAGTGCTTTTTTGTTTTCAAAAAAAGCGTACGTTGCGTATTTCGTAACGTACGCTTTTATGCGTTTTCTCGCATATCGTCAAGCGGCGGTATGCGTTTTTTTGTCTCTATTTTGGTTGTTTCCATACTTTGTATGGTTTCGATAAAGTGAAACTTCCATCCGTAAGGGGGATTTATCTCCCACGGATGGTTAGTTGAACCAATCGGGCATTTACGGGCAGTTATCCCCTTATCTATCGTTCTCATTTCTTGCTGAATCTTGAGGTGGGGATTTTACTGCCCGCAAATAGCGGGGTAGAAAAAATACGGAAGGTGAGAAGATATGGTGAATCAGTACAATTGGTACGGTGTAAAAGCAGGGGCTTTTGATAGTGGATAACAGAAATAGACTGAAACAAGATCGAGAAGGGAGAGATTTCATTGTTTTCAGTATTACAAAAGTTAACATGGTTTTTTAAAGAACATTGGAAGAGGTATAGCATCGCGATTGGAGTGCTTCTAATTGTAAATGTAATAGAGGTAATTCCTCCGAAAGTAATTGGGTTAACAATTGATCATATAAAAGTAGGTTCTTTAACAAACGAAGTGATTATACAGTATGTTTGGATTTTATTTGGAGCGGCAGTTGGTGGGTATGTACTCACCTACGTATGGCAGCACCAATTATTTGGCGGTGCATTCGTGCTTGAAAAAACGATGCGTTCAAAATTTATGGGGCACTTGTTGAAAATGACGCCGACCTTTTATCACAAAAATCGTACTGGTGATTTAATGGCGAGAGCGACAAATGATTTAAAGGCGATTGCTATGACTGCTGGTTTTGGGATTTTGACACTTGTTGATTCTAGTTTATATATGCTCACAATTGTTTTTATGATGGGATTTTCAATCAGTTGGCAACTTACAATTGCGGCACTTCTGCCCTTGCCGATTATGGCATATGCGATGAATATATATGGGAAGAAGTTACATGAACGCTTTACGATTGCTCAAGATGCTTTTGGAGATATGAATGATAAAGTACTTGAATCGATTGCAGGCGTGCGTGTTATCCGTGCATATGTACAGGAAAAAGCTGATGAGCAAAGATTTCATCAACTAGGAACAGATGTATATGAAAAAAATATGAAAGTAGCAAGAATTGATGCACTGTTTCAGCCGACGGTGAAGATGCTAGTTGGTCTTAGTTATTTGATTGGTCTTGTATATGGAGCGTTTTTAGTTTTCCAATCGAAGGTTACGCTTGGCGAACTTGTTTCTTTTAACGTCTACCTTGGGATGATGATTTGGCCAATGTTTGCGATTGGTGAATTAATAAATGTCATGCAGCGCGGAAATGCTTCGTTAGATCGTGTCAATGAAACGTTGGCGTATGAGCCTGACGTGAAGAACGTGAAAAAACCGACGCGTGTACACGAACCAGAGTATATCGACTTTGATAAAGTTTCCTTTTCGTATCCGGCTTCACCTGAGCTGAATTTGAAAAATGTTTCTTTTTCATTAAAACAAGGAGAAACGCTTGGCATTGTTGGGAAAACAGGAAGTGGTAAAACGACTCTTGTTCGTCAGCTTCTTCGCCAGTATCCACTTGGAGGAGGGGATATTACAGTGTCGAATGTTGCGCTAGGTGAAATTTCGACTGAAAACGTACGAAGCTGGATTGGATATGTACCACAAGAGCATATTCTATTTTCAAAAACAGCACGTGAAAATATTTTATTTGGAAACAGGGAAGCAAGTCAGGAGGAACTTGAAAAGGCTATTGAAATCGCAGCATTCAAAAAAGATTTGGAGTTCCTTTCAGAAGGATTAGAGACGCTTGTTGGAGAGAAAGGTGTTTCTTTATCTGGTGGGCAAAAACAGCGAATTTCGATTGCACGAGCAGTTATTCAAAATCCAGAAATTTTAATTTTAGATGATTCATTATCAGCTGTGGATGCCAGGACGGAAGCAGCAATTATTGAAAATATACGAAGAGAAAGAAGCGGAAAAACAACAATTATAACAACGCACCGCCTGTCAGCTGTGCAGCATGCTGATTGGATTCTCGTTATGGATAATGGTGAAATTATCGAAGAGGGAACACATGATAGGCTCATTTTGAATGGTGACTGGTATGCGGAGCAGTTTGAAAGACAGCAGGGCGAAAACGTAGAGGGTGAGGTGAAAATATGAGTGTTGGAAAACGGTTATTTCAATACGCTATGAAAGTAAAGGGAACCATTTTTGTGGCACTTGCAATGTTATTTATTTTCGTTATTGCAGAGCTTGCAGGTCCATTTGTAGCAAAGACAATGATTGATGATCATATTGTCGGTATTGAGAAACCATGGCATGAAACAGTGCAAGGGGACGATGCCGTACTTTATAACGGAGATTGGTATAAGCGAAGCGACCGCTTTGAACAAGGTGAACAAAAAGGAAAAGAAGTTCGTATTATACAAGTTGGTTTCACTTATTATTTTGTACCTAATAAGGTTGCAGCAGAGGGAACACGTTCTGTAAAGGGAGATGTTATTACAGTTCAAAGTGGAAAAGCAACGCAAGTGTATAAAGCAAAAATGTTAACAACCAAAGAAGTGTATTCGTTTTATGAACCTGAGATGAAACGATTACTTTTACTTGGCGGAGGATATTTTGCACTATTGTTAGTTGTATCTTTATTTGCATATGGTAAACAGTTTTTCTTACAGAAAGCATCTAATAAAATCATTCAAATTATGCGTGAAGATGTCTTTTCTCATATTCAAACATTACCGATTCGTTATTTCGACCATTTACCAGCAGGGAAAATTGTATCGCGTGTAACGAATGATACGGAGGCCATTCGGGAGTTATATGTAACAGTTTTAGCGACATTTGTTTCTAGTTTTATTTATATTATTGGAATCTTTATTGCTTTATTTTTACTTGATATGAAATTAGCGCTGTTATGTTTAATTATCGTACCAATTTTAATTGTTTGGGCTGTTGTATATAGAAAATATGCCTCTGTGTACAATCATAAGATGCGCTCTCGGTTATCAGATATTAATGGAACAGTGAATGAATCCATCCAAGGAATGCCTATCATCCAGGCATTTCGTCAAGAACGTGCAACAAAGAAAGAATTTGAAGAATTAAATGAAGATTACTTTAAGTACCAAAATAAAATTTTAAATTTAAATGCAGCGACATCGCATAATTTAGTAGGTGTCTTACGCAACATTGCTTTTACGGCGGTTATTTGGTATTTTGGTGGTGCCTCTTTGAGCGCTGCTGGGATTATCTCTTTAGGGATACTGTATGCATTCGTCGATTATTTAACAAGGCTCTTCTCACCCATTACAAATATGGTAAACCAGCTTGCGAATTTAGAGCAAGCGCGCGTTGCATCGGAACGTGTATTTGAACTGCTGGATGAAAAGGGCGAAGTAGTGGAAGAGGAACGTATACCACGTCTTAATGGAAATGTTCGATTTGATGATGTTTCATTTTCTTATAATGGGAAAGATGAAGTGTTAAAAAATATTTCTTTCGAGGCAAAAAAAGGAGAGACGGTGGCCCTTGTTGGTCATACGGGATCGGGGAAAAGTTCCATTATGAATGTACTCTTCCAATTTTATGAGTTTCAAAAAGGAAAACTGACAATTGATGGGCGTGACGTGAAAGAGATACCAAAGCAGGCACTCCGTGAGCATATGGGGATTGTACTGCAAGATCCATTTCTATTTAGTGGTACAGTTGCATCGAATGTAAGCTTAGAACATCCAAGGATTTCAAAGGCTCGAATTATAAAAGCACTGCACGATGTAGGGGCAGAGCGATTTGCTAACAATATAGAAGAAGAAATTACGGAAAAAGGAAGTACCCTATCGACTGGGGAGCGCCAACTTATATCTTTCGCGCGTGCGTTAGCATTTGATCCTGCTATTTTAGTGTTAGATGAAGCGACCTCAAGTATTGATACAGAGACTGAGGCGATGATTCAGGGGGCACTAGAAGTTGTAAAGAAAGGAAGAACAACATTTATCATTGCACATCGCCTTTCCACAATTAAGAGTGCAGATCAAATCATTGTGCTCGATCGGGGCACTATTCTTGAAAAAGGGTCACATGAAGAATTAATGCAGAAAAAGGGTCGTTATTATGAAATGTATAAAACGCAAATAGAAGGAAGTCAAAGTGCGTAACTTTCACGAAATGTTCAGGAAACTTTAAAGTAATGTTTACAAATGCGCCCATCTCTTTCCTTATCCATGTGATATGTTGGAAGCAAGGGGGAGATAAAGATGGAAGAATTAACAGTTACATTTAACATTGCTTTCTTTTTATTACTGTGCGGAATGATCGGGTATTGTGTATTAGACTCTTAAAGGAACTTGCTATGGTAGCAAGTTCTTTTTTGTATATATAAATCCATATTGATTTTTCAACAAATAAGTCGGTGCTACGAAAACAAAAGCAGATTTTCACTCATTTTCTCCTTTTGTTTTCACACGGCATGGGCAAAAAAGGCCCTGCTCGCATTTATGCATGGGCGGAAGCTCTCTCCCAACCAAAAAGAAAGGTTTTTTGTTTTAAAGTAAGTATTGTTTTACCTTTTTTCTTAGAAGTGCTATATTTAAAAATGTTACTTATTTTTTGTATGTGGCGATTTTATATCATGTTGTTTGATTATGAAAAAAAAGGATACACTAATGACGAACATTTTCATTGAAAAATTGTTCAAGATTGCATACAATCAATATAGTTTTTAAATTCCTATCAGAATACTTGGAGGACTAATATCATGAAGAAATTATTTTCAGTGCTTGCAGTAGCTACACTAGCAGTCGGTATTGTGGCGGGCTGTGGCAAAGAAGAGAAAAAAGATACAGCTACTAGTCAAGATGCATTGCAACAAATTAAAAAAAGCGGTGAATTCGTTGTTGGTACAGAAGGTACATACCCACCGTTTACATTCCATGATGGAGGTGGAAAATTAACTGGATTTGACGTTGAGTTAACAGAAGAAGTTGCAAAACGTCTCGGTGTGAAACCAGTATTTAAAGAAACACAATGGGATAGCTTGCTTGCAGGGCTTGATGCAAAACGTTTCGATATGGTTGCGAATGAAGTCGGAATTCGTGAAGATCGTCAAAAGAAGTATGATTTCTCTAAACCGTATATTTCTTCTTCAGCAGCACTTGTCGTTGCAAAGGATAAAGATAAACCTGCTTCATTTACAGATGTAAAAGGATTAACAGCAGCACAGTCTTTAACAAGTAACTATGCGGATCTTGCAAAGAAAAATGGTGCGAAGATTCAAGGGGTAGAAGGCTTTAGTCAAGCAGTAGAACTACTTAATACAGGTCGCGTTGATTTCACAATCAATGATAAATTATCAGTGTTAAACTATTTACAAACGAAAAAAGATGCAAACATTAAAATTGCAGCAACAGAAAAAGAAGCGTCACAAAGTGGGTTCTTATTCCGTAAAGGTAGCGATAAGCTTGTACAAGAAGTAGATAAAGCGTTAGAAGATATGAAAAAAGATGGTACGTATGACAAAATAACGAAAAAATGGTTCGGTGAAAATGTATCTAAGTAATGCATTGATTACAGATCGATTATCTACATGGGTAGATATTATGCAAGCATCCTTCATGCCTATGCTAGAGGGTGCTCTTTTCACGACAATCCCATTAACGATTATCACATTTGTGATCGGTATTATATTGGCGATATTTACTGCTTTAGCACGTATTTCAAGTAGCCGCCTACTACAATGGATTGCTCGTATCTATGTATCTATTATTCGCGGAACACCACTTCTTGTACAATTGTTTATTATTTTCTATGGACTTCCAACTCTTAACATTGAGATTGATCCATATCCAGCAGCTATTATTGGTTTTTCATTAAATGTTGGTGCATATGCATCTGAAATTATTCGTGCTTCTATTTTGTCTATTCCAAAAGGGCAATGGGAAGCAGCATATACAATTGGGATGACATATCCACAGGCGCTAAAACGCATTATTTTACCACAAGCGACACGTGTATCGATTCCACCGCTTTCGAATACGTTTATTAGCTTAGTGAAGGATACTTCATTAGCATCATTAATTTTAGTAACAGAGCTGTTTCGAAAAGCACAGGAAATTGCAGCAATGAACTATGAATTTTTAATTGTTTATTTTGAAGCAGGTCTTATTTATTGGGCGATTTGTTTCTTATTATCTATCGTGCAACAAATATTAGAAAAACGTTCAGAGCGTTATACGCTTAAATAATAATCCTTTTATAAAAGGAGTTTTTGTTTTTATGATTTCAATTCAACATTTACAAAAGAGTTTCGGTGATAACACGGTACTAAAGCATATTGATTTATCAGTGGAGAAAGGTGAAGTTGTTGTCATTATTGGGCCATCTGGATCTGGTAAGACAACATTTTTACGTTGCCTGAATGTATTAGAAACACCAAATGCAGGTATTGTTCGCATTGGTGACAAAGAGCTGGATTTCTCTAAAAAAGTAACGAAGAAAGATATTGTAAATCTTCGTACACAAACAGGTATGGTGTTCCAGCATCATAATTTATTTCCTCATTTAACAGCAATCCAAAATGTAATGGAAGGGCTTGTTACAGTGAAAAAAGTAGGGAAAGAAGAAGCGAAGAAAAAAGCGACATATTTCCTTGAGAAGGTTGGACTTGGTGACAAAATGGAGTTATATCCATTCCAACTATCTGGTGGCCAGCAACAACGCGTTGGAATTGCTCGTGCGCTTGCGATGGAACCAGAAGTTTTATTATTTGATGAACCAACATCAGCGTTAGACCCAGAACTTGTACAAGAGTTCCTAAAGGTAATGAAGGAACTTGCACAAGAAGGAATGACGATGGTGATTGTAACGCACGAAATGCGCTTTGCTCATCAAATTGCGAATCGTGTTATCTTTATGGATGGTGGCGTTGTTGTGGAAGAAGGTACGCCAGAAGAGGTATTTACAAATCCGAAAGAAGAACGAACGAAGCGATTTTTACAAATGCTAGGGTAGAAAGAAAGGTCTCAAGCGAATGCTTGAGACCTTTTTTGCCATATATATTTATTTTTGGTATCCGCCAAGGCTTTGCTCAGCCATTGCTACTAAACGTTTTGTAATTTCGCCACCAACAGAACCGTTTGCACGAGCTGTAGAATCTGCTCCTAATTGTACACCAAATTCTTGAGCGATTTCATATTTCATTTGATCGATTGCAGCTGTTGCACCTGGTACTACTAATGGATTGTTTTGGTTTGCCATAGGAATATATCCTCCTTAAAGTATAGAAATTTTTTTGGTTGGATTAGCTGGAGTTGAACCAGATTATCGCCTCGTTTGGCGCTAATCCATCGTTTGAAGTGAATGTACTCATAGTATGGATGTTACGTAGAAAGATATGCGAGTTAATAATTTGTAAATTTTGTAAAAATATATACCGATTTTGATTTTTCAGCATATAAGTTACAGCTATGGATAACTAAAGGTGACCTGCACTCTTTTTCTCTCTGTGTTTTCACTTGGCATGGGGCAGGAAAAGGATCTGAACGCTTCTATGCATGGCCGGATGCTCTCTCTCACCTAAAAAGAAGGATTTTATTTCGTTTTTTTAATTTGTATTTTTCTAAAAGAAGGTCACACTAATCGTAAATATGAAACCTCTAGGATTGGAGGAGTTATAAATGGGAATATGTCCACTTTGCAATGCACTGGAAGCTCAAGTATATTCTTGTCAAAGTTGCCTGAATGTACTCCAAGATTATGGAAAAGTTGTAGATTATACAGATGCTTATAGCGCATATATGGATCAAGATTTATTAATAGAGGTAGACAGTTTAACAGGGGAGAATTCTCAGCAATATTGTGTTCATGTTTTCTATTGCGGGACGTGTGGTACACAAACTGAATTAACGGTGAAACTGGTGTAATAAAAAAACTTCCACCTATTATAGGGTGGAAGTTTTATCTTCTGGTAATAGCCCTTTCGGACGAGAAAGATGATGTTCTGTTAAATGCATGGCGTACTCGTAAAATAGCTGTCTCGTCAGTTCACTATATTCTTGTAGTGTTTCGGATTGAAATATAGTTCTTCCAGGTTTGGAATTGGCTTCAAATAGCCAAATCTTCTCATCTTTATCTAAACCAAAATCAAAACCAATTTCTCCAATATTTCCTTCCGTTTGCTGATCTAAAATAGAACTTAGTCGCAAGGCTGCATCTGTCAATTTATTCGTGATTCGAACACGCTCCGTTGCATCAGAAAAAATATCTTGGAGTAGTTTTACTTCTCCGCCGCTATCTATATGAGTTGTCATACTGCCTTTCCCGGCGATTTTTGCAACGATGGCACTGACTCTCCAACTTCCAAAACGATTTTTATTTGTATGAATACGAAAGTCTACTGGCTGCCCACCTATACGTAATAATACAATTCCTTGTTGAACAATAAATGTTTTTAAATCATGGCCTTGCATAACATGATTGATAAGTGTTTCTAAAGAGTGATACTTTCGTAATTTATTCTGCCCTGCCTCGCGGTAACGACAATAATAACTGTTTTCTGAAGTGGAATAAAAAATTTGATAAATATTTCGTCCAAAACTACCATGCACAGGTTTCATATAAATGTGTTTATATGATGATAAGAAATTCTCTACTTGCTCGAAGTGCTGAAATGTTTCTGTTTGAGGTAACAGAGAAGCGACTGTTTTTTCATTTGTAAGCAGCTGGTGTATATTCCATTTGTTAAAAAAACCTGGGTTAAACCATGGAATGGTGTACTTCGTTTGTAATCGTTTTTTTGTTCTGATAATAGGTTTGTAAAGTTCTGCTTCTCGATTAGGTAGCCGATCATAAATAACGTTTGGAAAAGGAACTTTATATTGTATCCAGTTTTCCCCTTTAAAAAAGTATCCATCAATTGTTTCCTCATCCCAGTTTATATGTTGTGCACCAAATAAGAAAACAAATGGATGTAAAGAGTGAGGTGGGATCAGTAACTCCTTGAAACTGATGGAACGATTGCCAATTGGATTAGCAGCTGATTCTGTAAAACCTGTTGTGAAAATACCAATCAATGGTCCAAATATAAGTGTTTGATTTTGAATGAAAGCATGCACGGTAGTTGGAAATGGAAGATAAAGTTCTTTCGCAATTTGTTCGCCAATTATAATTTCGTGAGCATAAGTATAATGAATTTCAATATTTTCACATGTCGTATTTCGTGTGCCGAAGGAAAGAAATGTAAGGGGAGAAGTACTAGAAAATATATAGGGCAATGTTAGCGATCTTGGATGATCGATAGAAATTTGTAATGTGTAAATATGATCTTTCAATGTAATAGTCACTCCTTTTTCAGTTACGGTGTAAATCGATTAAACCGTAATGGGCCGTGGGAAGCTTCTTCGGCCAGTGAATAATCATGCTGTTTTCGCATTCGCATATATAATCCTAAGTGCTCTAGTTTATCCATTATGTAAAAAGAGAAGAGAGAACTGCTCAATTGTTTTGTATTTCTATTGTGCAATTGCGAGAATAGCTTCAGTACATTGCAAACATGCTTCCATATCATTATACTGTTGTCCGGATAACGATATTCTATTTTTGGATGATCTATGTTTTAGGACGAGAGAAGCCAAATTGAAAGACATTCCTTTTTAGAGGTAAGAGCATCCGATGAAGCATAGAAGCGGTCAGGGCCTTTTTTAGCCCTACGCCACGTGAAATCAAAAGGAGAAAATAAGTGGAGGTCACTTTTTGTTTTCATAGCAGTGACTGATGTATGGAAAAATCGAAATGGATTTATGTACATACAAATGGAAAAACCTTTCTTTTTAGAGGGAAAAGAGGATCCGTCCATGGATAGAAGCGGTCGGATTCTTTTTCGGTCCCATGCCAAGTGAAAACGAGTGGAGGTCATCTTTTGTTCGTCATGGCAGTGATTGGGTTTTGGGGAATTGTGGTAGTTAGTTTGCATCTTAAGCCGTGAGAAATCGCAAAAGGTAGCTGATGGATGGAGAAAATCAGTGTATCTCAAGATAAATGGCTGGTTGTGTATTGTTTTTGTAACAGGTTGTAGTAAGATATATATATTTGGAGAAATGGAAGGCTGGTATTGTGTAATGAATATGTGGTTAAATATGTTAACAACGACAGGATTAGGAGCAATAATTGGTGGGTATACGAATCATTTAGCGATAAAAATGTTATTTCGCCCGCATCGCCCTATTTATATTGGAAAGTTTCGAGTACCGTTTACACCAGGATTGATTCCGAAGCGTCGTGATGAACTTGCTGTTCAATTAGGAAAAATGGTCGTGGATCATTTGTTAACACCGGAAGGGATCGGGAAGAAATTAACAGATGAAAACTTTCAGCAAGAGCTTATTCAGTGGGGACAAGTAGAGATAGATAAAATTTTGGTGAATGAGCAATCATTACGAGAGGTTTTAGAAAAATGGGGCTTGGAGCATGTGGAAGGGAAGACAATTCAAAAAATTGAAAGTATGATTGTGGAAAAAATTGAGACGTTTTTATCACAATATTATACATATACGTGGGAACAAGCTTTGCCTAGTTCTGTTCATGAAAAAGTGGAGCAAATGCTTCCGAATGTAGCATCATTTATTTTAGAAAGAGGTAAAAGCTTTTTTGAAAGTGAAGAGGGAAAAGAGCGTCTTGCCAAAATGATTGATGACTTTTTTGTTTCACGAGGTACATTATTAAATTTAGTAGGTATGTTTTTAGGGAATGTAAGTTTAGTCGATCGTCTGCAGCCAGAAGTGATTAAGTTTTTAGGACAAGAAGGAACGAAGCAACTTTTAAGTGATGTACTGCAAAAAGAGTGGGAGAAATTAAAGGGAAGAGAAGTGAAGGAACTAGATTCCTTTATAGAGAAAGAAACGATTGTAAAGTCAATCCTATCAACAGTTAAAATAGAGGGAACTGTAAGAGGATTTTTCAATCAGTCTGTTCAAAAAGTGTGTGAACCAGTTCGGGAAAAAGTTGTACAAACAATGATTCCAAGTTTAGTGAAAAAAGGTTTAGCATGGGGGATAAACAATACTGAACAGATTTTGAAAAACTTACGTCTTGCTGAAATCGTACAACAAGAAGTATCTACATTCTCAACAGAGAGATTAGAAGATCTTGTGTTATCAATTACGAAGAGTGAATTGAAGATGATTACATATTTGGGAGCGTTGTTAGGGGGAACAATAGGTTTGATTCAAGGTATAGTGTTGCTTTTTCTAATGTAACGCTTTGTCTATATAAATCCATGTTGCTTTTTCTAATGTAACGCTTTGTCTATATAAATCCATGTTACTTTTTCAACATACAAATCACGGCTATGAAAACAATAGGAGACATCCACTTATGTTCTCCTGTTGTTTTCACATAGCATGGGGCCGACCGCTTTTATGCATGAACGGACGCCCTCACTCCTAAAAAGAAAGGTTTTCAATCGGTTTTTTCAATATATATTGCTTTCTCACCATCTCAGTTACGGCTATGAAAACAACAGGAGATGTCCACTCGCCTTCTCCTGTTGTTTTTACTTGGCATGGGGTAGGAAAAGGAACTGACCGCTTCTATGCATGGGCGGATGCTCTCTCCACCCTAAAAAGAAAGGTTTTCAATCTGTTTTTCAATTTGTACTTATACATACTAATAAATAAAGTGAAAATTCTTCACATCTCGTGCATAGTTTGTTATTGTAAGAAGGTGCGTATCAAAAGGCACTCAAAGGGCGGGGACAATAGACCAAGCCCGTTAAAGGAGGAAAAATACAATGACAAAAAACATTCATGATGTTGCATATGAATTACAAAAAGCAATTGCAGAAAATACAGATTTCCAAGCTTTAAAAGCAAGTTATGCAGAAGTACAAGGGGATGCGGCATCAAAACAACTGTTTGATCAATTCCGTACAATGCAAATGGGCTTACAACAAAAGATGATGCAAGGACAAGAAATTACAGACGAAGATAACCAAAAAGCACAAGAAGTTGTAGCGCTTATTCAACAAGATCCAAAAATCGTAAAGTTAATGGAAGCAGAGCAACGCTTAAATGTTGTAATCGGCGATATTAACAAAATTATTATGAAGCCACTTGAAGAATTATATACTGCATATCAAGCTTAATGAGAAAGGCGTTTCCTGAGAGGGAAGCGTCTTTTTTTTATGGAGTTCGCAGAAGTTCCTTTTCTCAATCAATTGCATAAAAAGAAAGTTTTACAGGGAATAAAGTAAAGATAGGGCAAGGAATATTTGTTGAGAAAACCTTTAAAAATATGTAATATAAATGGAAAAATTTATAAAAAATATTATTTTGATATAAGAAGATGCATGTAAGGGTTTTCATTTTTTATTGTCAAAATAATTTCGAATTCATATTGTTGGAAAAGTAATACGTTTATAATATAATAATCAACAAGATATATTACACCAAGTTAATTAACAATATGTAATATATGAGTGATTTACATAATAACTAGCTTTATTGTACACGATTTTGACATAAAGGGATGATTAGTTTGAGTACAGAAGTAAAAGCAAACAACGTGAAAACAACAACAAAAGGAGCCGATCTTGTTGTCGATTGTTTAATCGAACAAGGAGTTACACATGTTTTCGGTATTCCAGGTGCAAAAATTGATTCTGTGTTTGATGTGTTGCAAGAGCGTGGACCTGAGTTAATCGTTTGTCGTCATGAACAAAACGCAGCATTTATGGCAGCGGCTGTTGGGAGATTGACAGGGAAACCAGGGGTATGTCTTGTTACATCGGGACCAGGGACATCAAATTTAGCGACAGGTCTTGTTACTGCTACGGCAGAGAGTGATCCCGTTGTTGCTTTAGCGGGTGCAGTGCCGCGTACAGATCGTTTAAAACGTACGCATCAATCTATGGATAATGCTGCACTATTCGAACCAATCACAAAATATAGCGTAGAAGTAGAGCATCCTGATAATGTGCCAGAAGCACTTACAAATGCATTCCGCAGTGCAACTTCTACTCATCCGGGAGCAACGCTTGTTAGTCTGCCACAAGATGTTATGACTGCTGAAACGTCCGTGTCATCTATTGGCACGCTTTCTCAGCCGCAACTTGGTATCGCTCCCACACATAAAATTGCAGCAGTTGTAGAACAAATTAAATCTGCAAAATTACCAGTTATTTTACTTGGTATGAGAGCGAGCACAAATGAAGTAACGAAAGCAGTTCGTGAGTTAATTGCTGATACACAATTGCCGGTTGTTGAAACGTATCAAGCAGCTGGAGCAATTTCACGTGAATTAGAAGGTCATTTCTTTGGACGCGTTGGGTTATTCCGTAATCAACCAGGCGATATTTTATTAGAAGAGGCTGATCTTGTTCTATCTATCGGTTATGACCCAATTGAGTATGATCCGAAGTTTTGGAATAAGTTAGGGGACAGAACGATTATTCATCTTGACGATCATCAAGCTGATATTGACCATGACTATCAACCAAATTGTGAATTAATTGGTGATATTGCATTAACGGTAGATAGCATTGCAGAGCAATTACCAAGACTTATCTTGTCAACAAAATCAGAAGCTATTTTAGATCAATTACGTGCGAAATTATCAGAGCAAGCCGAAGTGCCAGTTCGCGATTCACAAGGGCTTACACATCCACTGCAAGTCATTCGTACACTTCGTTCGTTAATTGATGATGAAACAACTGTTGCATGTGACATCGGTTCACATTACATTTGGATGGCGAGATGCTTCCGTTCTTATGAGCCACGCCGTTTATTGTTTAGTAACGGTATGCAAACGTTAGGTGTTGCACTTCCTTGGGCAATTGCAGCGACATTGGTGGAACCAGGTAAAAAAGTTGTTTCTGTTTCTGGAGATGGTGGTTTCTTATTCTCTGCAATGGAATTAGAAACGGCAGTACGCTTGAATTCTCCAATTGTACATCTTGTTTGGAGAGATGGTACATATGATATGGTTGCCTTCCAACAAATGATGAAATACGGCAGAACATCAGCGACAGAATTTGGTGATGTTGATATTGTAAAATATGCAGAAAGCTTCGGTGCTATTGGACTTCGTGTGAATTCTCCAGAAGAGTTAGAAGGGGTATTACAAGAAGCATTGAAAGCAGAAGGCCCTGTTATTGTTGATATTCCAATTGATTACCGCGATAACATTAAATTAAGTGAAAAATTACTACCAAACCAATTGAACTAATGGTAAAGGAGTAGAATAGACATGAGTATTGCACAATTATTAGATATTGATGCGAAAAAGATGAAAACGAATAATGAGGTATATCAAACATCAACAATGCTAGCTTTATTGGATGGTATATATGATGGCATTATCAACTTTGATAAATTAAAAGAGCACGGCGATTTTGGCATCGGTACGTTTGATGAATTAGATGGTGAAATGATTGCTTTTGATGGGGAGTTTTACCATTTACGTTCCGATGGTTCTGCAGAAATGGTAGCACCGGAAGAAACAACACCGTTTGCCACTGTAACATTTTTTGAAAAAGAAATGAGTTATACAATTGATCGTCCAATGAATCGTGAAGAAGTAGAATCTTTATTACAGGAATTAATGCCAAGTAAAAACTTATTTTATGGTATTCGCATGGATGGAACATTCCGTGAAGTAAGAACAAGAACCGTTCCGCGTCAAGAAAAACCATATACACCACTTGTAAAAGTGACAAAATCACAGCCGATTTTTTCTTTCTCTCATACGAAAGGAACAATGGCAGGATTTTGGACACCAGATTATGCGCAAGGTATTGGAGTAGCCGGTTTCCATCTACATTATATTGATGATGAACGAAGCGGAGGCGGACATGTTTTTGATTTTACTGTAGAAAACTGTACGATCGAAATTTGTCAAAAAGCACATATGCATTTAGCACTTCCAGAAACAGCTGATTTTATGGCAGCTGATTTATCTAGAGAAAATCTTGAAAATGATATTGCGACTGCGGAAGGTGCAGAGTAAAAAAAGAAGCCAATTTGGCTTCTTTTTCATTTAGAGACAAATGGATGTCCCTTAAAATAAAACCGCCAAGGATAATGAACAGCTTCTTCTGCATAGCCAATATTGATGCGTGGGCCTGTTACAATCTCATATTGAGAAGATAGGTGTTCTGCTTCTGGCACCAATTCAATATATAATTCATCACCTTGTAAGGATAAGCCACGTTCTTCTAAAGTAATGCCAAGTGCGCGGCATAGCTTTCCAGGTCCGTTCGTTACATTTTTGTATTGTGATTTCGTAAGCTCTGTTTTACCGTAACGTGCCATTTTCATGTCTTCTATTCCATCGACTGGCTCTAATGCCCGAATCAGAACGCCTTGCGGGGTACCAACTGGAGCTGTAATGACATTAAAACAATGATACATACCATAGATGAGATATACATAAGCATGTCCTGGTGCGCCAAACATAACTTCCGTTCGCTCGGTTCGTCTTCCTCCATAGCTATGTGCCGCTTTATCATCTGGTCCTTTATACGCTTCTACTTCTACAATGAATCCACTTCGTTTTATTCCATCTACTATATGTACAAGTTTATGACCAAGTAAATTTTTAGCAATTTCTAATGTATCGCCCTCATAAAAGGAAGGAGGTGCTTTCATATTGGTATCTCCTTTACTGATGATATACGTATATATTAAACCAAATTTGTGTACGAAATTCTAACTCGTTCTAATTAACAAATTTAGTTCATAAATTATGGATAGAGTAAAAGCAGCTAAGAGGAGGAATGCGACGTGATTTATCGCTTGTTGGCTCTTAATATAGATGGGACGCTCCTGCAGAAAAATGGGAAGATATCAAAAGGAACACGAGAAGCTATTGATTTTGTCAAACGAAAAGGTGTATATGTTACGCTGTTTACAAGTCGGCACTTTCAATCGGCTCATAAAATAGCAAAGTCATTAAAACTAGATTCTATATTAATTACGCATAGCGGTGCTTTTATTTCTGCTTCATTAGATAAACCACTCGTTCAAAACCGATTATCAGAGGAAAAAACGTTTAATATCGTGCAAGTGCTTGAACATTTTGAATGTAATATCCGTATTTCACATGAACGTTTTTCTATTGGTAACCGTGAGCGGAATACACCAAACTTAATTGCGCGCACTGTATTATCAAGTTCGGATCCGTTATTTTATCCTGTTCAATTTGTAGATTCATTAGGTGACGTACTGCGTGATCAACCTGTTACAGCTCCGAAAATTGATGTTGTCTTTGCAAGTAGAGGAGAAAGAGAACGCGCGCTTAAAACGTTGAAAAAAGCATTTGAAAATGTCGAGTATATAGAATCCGATGGGGGAAGGGTAGAAATTCTTCCGCTTCATGTATCGAAATTAAGAGGATTGCAATTATTAGGGGAACACCTTGGGATTGAATTGAATGAAATGGTGGCAATTGGAGATAGTTTGGAAGATTTAGATGTCATCGCGGGCGTTGGATTAGGAGTTGCAATGGGAGATGCACCTATTCCATTGAAGCAAGCAGCAGATTGGATTACACGTTCCAATAGTGAAAACGGAGTGGAATATATGATTAAGGAACATTTTCGAAAGCAATTTCCACTTCCATTTTTAAAAAATCACTCGCAGGTTCATAAATGGTGACAAGATGACGAAAGAACGCAGCCTGAAAGCTGCGTTTCTTAGTGTTTGTCTTTCCGGGAAAATGAGGAAAAGCTTCTATATTGACCTCTAGTCACCCTTCAAGTAAACTAAAGAGAGTTTACAAATGAAAAGGTGATAAGTGTTGTTAATTTCAATAAAAACGTTACAAGATGATCGTTTTTTACGTCCGCTACAAAATATTAGCGGCTTATTTTTTGAAGAAAGCACGATAGGATTTGAGAAAGAAGATGCGAATCTTATTGTTGAAATAAAGATAGAAGGAAACGTGACAGCTTCAGCACGTTTAACAGACGTTGCAACTGGAAATGTATATGAAGAAACGTTTGAAAAAGATTTATCTTCCTTCACAGTAGAAAAAGAACGTGTGAAACAAGTAAAACATGTTGTTTCATATGTGTATCTTTCTGTCTTGCAACAGCTAACTGGAATTGAGCAAAGTTGGGGGATTTTAACAGGAGTACGTCCAACGAAACTTCTTCATAAAATGCTTCAAAATGGCATGTCAAAAGAAGAAGCGCATAAAGAACTTCGTGAAAGCTATTTAATTCATGAAGAAAAAATTGAACTTCTGCAGCGCATCGTGGACTGTCAATTAGCGGTTGTTCCAGATTTATATCGTTTGAAAGAAGAAGTAAGTATTTATATCGGTATTCCGTTCTGTCCGACAAAATGTGCATATTGTACATTCCCAGCGTATGCGATTAATGGACGTCAAGGATCGGTTGATTCTTTCTTAGGAGGCTTACACTACGAAGTCCGTGAAATTGGTAAGTTCCTAAAAGAAAAAGGTGTTAAGGTTACAACGATTTATTACGGAGGCGGTACGCCAACAAGTATTACAGCAGAAGAGATGGACATGTTGTATGAAGAAATGTACCAATCGTTCCCGGATGTGAAAGAAGTACGCGAAGTAACAGTTGAGGCAGGTCGTCCTGATACGATTACGCCAGAAAAACTAGAAGTATTAAATAAATGGAATATCGACCGCATTAGTATTAATCCACAGTCGTACCATCAAGAAACGTTAAAAGCAATCGGGCGCCATCATACGGTGGAAGAAACGATTGAAAAGTATCATTTAGCACGTCAAATGGGAATGAACAATATCAATATGGACTTAATTATTGGTCTTCCAGGTGAAGGGCTAGATATTTTTAAACATACGTTAGATGAAACGGAAAAGTTAATGCCGGAATCATTAACAGTTCACACATTATCATTTAAGCGTGCTTCTGAAATGACGCAAAATAAGCGTAAATATAAAGTGGCAGGTCGTGAAGAAATTACAGCGATGATGCATGAGGCTGAAGAGTGGACGAAGAATCATAACTACGTACCATATTATTTATACCGCCAAAAGAACATTTTAGGTAACTTAGAAAATGTTGGCTATGCGATGCCATCGCAAGAAAGTATTTATAATATCGTGATTATGGAAGAAGTACAATCTATTATCGGTCTTGGCTGCGGTGCATCAAGTAAATTTGTTCATCCAGAGACAGGAGCAATTACGCATTTTGCAAATCCGAAAGATCCGAAATCATATAATGATGGTTATATCAAATATACAGAGGATAAGCTTGAAATTTTAAAAGAGCTATTCTCTTAAAGTGAAACTTTAATCCGTGGGGGTTTTTCTCATCCCCCATGGATTATTAGTTGAACCAATCGGGCTTTTACGGGCAGTTTATCTCACACCTAACTTCTTGGCTTCTGCTAAAATTTAAGGTGGGAGTATTACGGCCCGTTAAAGCGGGATAAGAGGCTGGCCTAAAGGTTCGCATATTGCGAGTTTTTAGGTTTCAGTCTCTTTTTTATATAAATGAGCTATTGTTTAAATAATATTTTAAAAAGTTTAAGTCGCTCATCCCAATCTTTTGGAAAATACGGGTCAAGTGAATGTCCAAATTTGTTAACAAGTAACTCAAAATCATTCTTTGGATGGAAGAGAGAATCCGTCCATGCATAGAAGAGATCATTGTTTTTTAGCCCCAAGCCAAGTAAAAGAAAAGGGAGAAAATGAGCGGAGAACTCCTTTTGTTTTCATAGCAGATACGTGTATGCCTACAAATCAAAATGGATATATATTTGTAAAACGATGTCGAGAATGATCAGAAAAAGAAGGTAAAAATGTAGAGGAAATGTCTACTTATAGACGAAATGATAGAATTATGAAAGTTAAAAGGGGGCATATTTTGACATGTATATGACGATTGGGAGGATTTTTGATTTAACGGTAGGGAAATATGCAAATAAAGAAGCGTTAGTAGAACCAGAAAAGAACATTCGTTGGACATATAAAGAATGGGATGAACAGATCAATAAGACGGCGCAAGCATTATTAGCAGAAGGTGTGAAAAAAGGAGATACTGTATCTGTTTATTTATATAACTGTCATGAATTTGTAAACGTTTATCTCGCTTGTGCTAAAATCGGTGCGATTTTCAATCCGATTAATTTCCGTTTAAAAGCAAAAGAAGTAGCTTATATCCTCATGGACGCATCCTCAAAAGTCGTTGTATTTGAAAAAGACGTTGAACAGACAGTTGCTGCCATTGAACGGGATTTCCCAAATAGTTCTTTTTGGTACATAGAAGATGACGCGCCTTCATACGCTGCTTCTTATCATGAAAAGGTAAATGCAGCTTCATCTGAGGCAGTGGATATTGTCGTTGAGGAAACAGATTATTGTTCGATGCTCTATACGAGCGGTACGACGGGTCATCCAAAAGGGGTGCTACATCGTCATCGTGATATGGCTGAACATAGTATGATTTGTACGTATTTCTTAAAATATAACCGTGATAGTATTGGCCTTGTAGTAGCACCGCTGTACCATTGCGGTGAATTAAATGCTGGTATCATACCAAGAATTCAAGTTGGCGGGAAAAATATCATTTTACATCACTTTGATACAGAGACGGTTTTACATACAATTCAAAAGGAAAAGATTACAACATTTTTTGGAGCACCAACGATGTGGAATATGCTGTTACAAGAGGATTTATCACAATATGAATTACGGTCGATGAAAATTGGAGTATATGGCGGAGCTGCGATGGCACCAGCGCTCGTAAAAGAATGTAAAGAGCGTCTGCATATCGATCTTGTTCAAATTTATGGAATGACAGAGATGGGTCCCGTTATTGCATTCTTAGTAGAAGAAGATCAAATTACGAAAGCTGGTTCAGCTGGAACGCCTTGTTTTAGTCACGAAATTCGAATTGTAAAACCGAACGAAGAGGGGCCGGCAGAACCAGATGACGTGTTACCACCTTATGAAGTGGGAGAAATTATTTCACGTGGACCAACTATGATGGCAGGATATCATAATCGTGAAGAAGCAACAGCAAAGTCTATGTATAAAGGATGGTACCATTCAGGTGATCTCGGTTATTTTGACAAAGATGGTTATCTATATGTAGCAGATCGTGTTGACGATATGGTTATAAGTGGTGGAGTAAATATTTATCCGCGTGAAATTGAAGATTTCTTGCATAGTCATCCTAGTATACTGGATGTTGCAGTACTTGGTGAACCGGATGAACTATGGGGTGAACGTGTTGTTGCGGTAGTGGTCAAAAAGGATGAACATATTACAGCGGCAGATTTAGAAAAATATTGTAAAGAAAGTGATGGATTAGCAGACTATAAACGACCACGCCACTACGTATTTGCAGATGAACTTCCTCGTAATGCGAGTGGGAAGCTACAGAAATTTGTACTTAGAGAGTCATTAAAAGGTGCTAAACAATAAAAAAAATGCCTTTCCAATTTGGAAAGGCATTTTTTTATTTGCGTGAGAAACCTTCTTCATCAAGGTATTCTGCAGCTTCTGGATAAGAATTGAATGTTCCGTCTAAGTTATTACCTGCGTACACATTCCACATATCGTCTTCTTGGATAAGAGTAAGAATATGGCCGTCTTCATTATGCCATTCTTCTTCTTTAGTAGGTGCAGCCTGTGCGACTACTTCTTCGGGCTCTTGGGATAGAAGTTCAATTGATTTTTGGATTAATGAGCGTAGTTCGTCTGCTGAAAATTCACGGATGTTAACCATGCCTTTATCGTCTGTTTTATAGCCGCGAATGCCGCTAGCGTATACGAAACCATTCCCATTTGGATGTAAATGATAAACAACGTTCTTTTTGTCTAAGCGACTTTCTTCAAAGTGAAAGTTCACACGTTTTAATGATACATTTTTTCTTTCTAATTGCGGGAAAGATTCGATAATCGATAATTTTTCTTCAAAAGTTAGCATATTGCCTCCAAATATATAGTAAAAGATTTAATCCGTTCATTATAGCATAGGGGGATTTTTTTCTAAAGCGTTAGCGAGAAGGGAATGTGAAAAATGAAGGCGGTTACTTCACGATACTGTAAAGAGTTTATTCTAAAAGGTACTGACGAATGCGCCTTTCTCCCGTTACAATGGAACGTGGACATTATACAGAGGTGGTTTTTTTATGGTTCAAAAAATAGCAAAAGAATGTTTAGCGGGTTTTACCGTGGCGATTGTTGCACTGCCGCTCGCAATTGCATTTGGGATTGCCGCAACGGGGACATCTGAAGGGGCGTTAGTCGGATTGTATGGTGCGATTTTTGCGGGATTATTTGCAGCGTTGTTTGGTGGCACAGCAGGGCAAGTAACAGGTCCTACAGGTCCAATTACGGTGATTGCGACAGGAGTTATCGCAACTCATGGACTCGAAGCGAGTTTTATCGCATTTATGATGGGCGGGTTGTTTCAAATTTTATTTGGTGTATGCAAGCTTGGATCTTATATACGCTATATTCCATATTCCGTCGTTTCAGGGTTTATGAATGGAATTGCACTTATTATTATTTTAGGTGAAATGAAGCATGTGAAGAATAGTTTTTTACTGGTTCTTTTGACCATTCTCGTTATGCTTGTTGCAGGAAAGTGGATTAAAGCGATTCCGGCGAGCTTAGTTGCATTAGTTGGGGTTACAGCAACGTTGCCGTTATTTTCGCATGTATTACAAGGACTTACGATTCAATTACCTATTGTGGGAACGATTCCGCTAAACAAGATGATTGAAAAAATTGGAGCAATTCCAGAAGCGGTGCCTTCTCTTCACTTACCACCTTTTAGTGGATCAGTAGTTCTTGAACTTATTTTTCCAGCGCTTAGTATTGCTTTATTAGGATCAATTGACTCTTTATTAACATCTGTTGTGATGGATAACGTAACAGGTACGCGCCATAAAAGTAATAAAGAATTGATTGGCCAAGGGTTAGGGAATATCATGAGTGGATTATTTGGCGGATTAGCAGGAGCAGGAGCAACTGTAAGATCGATTGTGAATATAAGAAGTGGCGGGAAAACAGCATTGTCAGCTTGTATGCATAGCATCATTTTATTTATTTTCATTATGGGGCTTGGTACAGTTGTACAATATATTCCACTTGCAGTACTATCGGGTATTTTAATTTTGACAGGTATCGGAATGTTTGACTGGGATAGCATGAAAAAGATGCGTGTAGCCCCAAAAGGTGATACTGTCGTTATGCTTTTAACGATGGTGATTACAGTGAAATTTGATTTAATGATTGCGGTTGCGTTTGGCATAGTGCTTTCCTTCATTTTATATATGGTGCAATGTAAAGAACGAAAAGCTTCTATTATAAAAGAAGAAGGGCAAGAGGCAATGTATATGATTCGGGGACCGCTTTCCTTTTTATCTGTTGACCGTATTTTCTCTTCTTTGCAAGAAGTGAAATCTCATTTGACATTACGTTTGAATGACGTGCAGTATATGGATACTTCAGGAGCGATGGCGCTATTAAACTTTGTGGATCATACGGAGAAAATGGGTGCAAGTGTAACGCTTGAGCGCTTACAACCGCATGTTGAAAAGACGCTGCTAAGTTTGGCAAATGATGAACAAAGAAAAAAGTTACAAATGGTGAAAGAAAAGTAGAATTGTAATGATGAAAAGCAGCATCCACATAATTGGATGCTGCTTGTAGAGTTTTCTTAATCTGCTTTCAAATCAACAATGACATAGGCTAATATTACGACAAAGAAAATACTAACAGCTGGTGCGGTTAATACATGTCCAGCCGTAAAGGCAATACCTAGTGCTAGTACTAGCACACTGGCAAGGAGCATATATCTTACAGTTATAATGGATTTGAAATTCGTAATGATGCGAATGAATAATCGAATGCCGAAATAAACAAATGGTAACAGATAAAGCAGAAAACCAATGATTCCAAATGAAAAGAATAAATCATGAAAGTCCATTTCAATTAGTTTAACTGCATCTTTATCTTTATAGTTTCCTGCGTATCCCATACCGAATAACTTTTGTGATGTAGGGGCCTCTTTATAGTATTGTTTATACACTTGTAAGAATTTATCACGGTCACTATAAATTAAACTATTCATTTCTCCACTTGTTAATTTTCCTTCTGCACGTCTTTTGGCTTCTTCAGGATCCTCTGTAATTACTTTACCTTCTCTTCTTGCTTGTTCTTCGCTTGCTAATTTTTTATCTTCATATATTTGTAAATGAATGCCCATATTTTTTGCAATAGGAGTAAGTGGTGTGACTGCCAATAAACCACCTAGTACAACAAGAGCAACAAAGATATTAACAAGATGTGTAATTCCTTTACCTACTTTTTTACGTTGCATCATATATTCAATAATAGAAAAGAGAAGTGCAACGCCTAGTGTAAGGATAATTGCTCCATAGCCCACTTTTGTTCCGACCATAATACTGGCATACATCGCTAAAATTGTTGGAATCCAGTAGTATACTTTAGAAAAAGAAGTTGTTTTCTGTACAGAGTAGAGTACAACCATTGGGAACGTGATTGCTAAAATAGAACTCAATTCATTTCCCGCGAAGAACCATCCTCTAGAGCCGGTTTTTTCGTATGAATAACTTGAGAAATCTGTTCCGGATGCTATAGATACAATCATAACCATACTTACAATTAACGTTGCATATAAGAAATATGTAATGAGTTTATCAGAAGCATACTGTTTATCTTTTAGTTCTTTAAATACAAGAATATATCCAAACAATAAAACGACTGGATATGTACTTTTCAAAATGAATTTAATTTCCTCGCCAAAAGAAACGGGGTGCTTGACGATCATATTGTTGACAAGCCCAGCAGCAAGTACGATACCAAGCAAGACTAGATAGAAAATATATTTCTTATTACCAGGTTGTTTCCAATTGAAAAGTAGATATCCTAAAGCGAGAGTCATAAAGGCAAATCTTACTACAATTCCGACTGTCGCACTCATATGTAATGTATAGATAGAGAAAGATGTTAATAAATCTAAAATTGGTTGCAACACGATGAATAGTAACAGGAAATGTGGGAAGTAGTTATTCGTTTGTTTCAACTTGTTAACCATGTTTTCCTCCATTTCTTCATTTTCGCGTGATTGGATGAACGAATTTCTATGTCTATTTGATACATCAACATAAGAATACACCATTTTATTATAATGGTAAATAGACGAGGCTATGCGGAAAATCTCTTGAAAAGAAGTTATTTTCTTTCATTATAATAGGGAATATATAAATTTTCGAGTGCATTAGACAGAAAATTACGAAAAAAGAAGGGTTTTACACCTCTTTTCTTTAATTATATAAGTATAATCTTTAAGGAAGAAAGAGGGATATATAATGGAAGTAAAAAGCAAAGCCGAGTCTGTAGTTGTGAAATATGAAGGACGAGTAGCAACGATTATGATGAATCGCCCAGAAGTATTAAATGCGTTAGATGAACCTACGCTGCAAGAATTGTTAGCAAAGCTGAAAGAAGTAGCTGAAAGTTCAGTGCATATTGTCGTATTATGCGGGAATGGACGTGGCTTTTCTGCGGGTGGAGACATTAAATCTATGCTTTCAAGTAATGATGAAAGCCGCTTTGAAAGTATTATGAATACTATTTCAGAAGTTGTTGTAACGTTATATACAATGCCAAAACTTGTGATCAGTGCAATTCATGGCCCAACTGCGGGGCTTGGCTTAAGTATTGCGTTAACAGCTGATTATGTATTGGCAGACATTTCATCTATCATTGCGATGAATTTTATTGGAATCGCTTTAATACCAGACGGCGGGGGGCATTTCTTCTTACAAAAACGTCTTGGTGAAAATATGGCAAAACAAATCATTTGGGAAGGTAAAAAGTTACCAGCAACAGAAGCGCTAGAGCTTGGGTTAATTGACGAAGTTATCGGAGAAAACTTCCAAGGGGCTGTGAAACAAAAAATAAATGAATGGCTTCAAAAACCAATTAAATCCATGATTCAAACAAAACAAATTCTATGTGAAGTCAATCGTTCGAATTTAGAACAAACGCTTCAGCTTGAAAAGCGCGGACAATACGCGATGAGAAAAACAGCTGACCATAAAGAAGGAATTACTGCATTTTTAGAAAAACGTCCGCCAGTGTTTAAAGGGGAATAAAAAAGGAAGAAAGTGCTAACACATTTTAGTATAATTGTGTTAGCACTTTTTTAAGTAATGAGGGAAAAGATGAAAAGAAAAATTATATGTATAATCAGTTTACTACCACTTATTTATTTTGCTCTACATAGCACACCAACGCTTGCTGTTCGCACAGCTTTATTCTTTGAAGGGTATCCAAAGGTCGCTATAGGAGGGGAGATTACGAAAGAAAGAAATATAGAGAAAGAAGCACTTCCTGCAGCTTATCAAACATTGTATGGAACAGAAAATAATGAATCAGACCATTACTTCTTTCCGCATGTACAAGCTCATGGAACAGGGATTGATATGATTAGTGCGTGTGTAAAGAAGAGATGGTTTTTCTATCAAGCAGAGCTCGGATGCTACTAAATAGAGGAAGAAGCTATGCTATAGTATAAGTATGATATTTTGGTGGAGGTAGAACTATGTCAACTTATAATAAACTAGTTAGAGATCTCGTTCCAGAAAAGATTTTAATGTCTGGAAAAACATATACTTCAAAAAAATTAACTGGTCAAGCATACATACAAGCATTAGCGAAAATCGGAACAGAGGAAATTCGTGAATTCGCCTCAATGAAAGAACGTGAACACGCATTAGATTCACTGGCTGATGCACTAGAAGTCATCATCTCACTAGCGCGTGCAGAAGGCGCAACATTTGAAGATATTGAGCGTCTTCGTAAGCAAAAAGAAGAAGAACGCGGTGGATTCCAAAGAGGAATTTATTTGCTGGATGTTTCGGAGGAGTAGTTTGATAGAGAGTATCTATTTTAGATAGGGAGAACATTACATGGAAAACAGCAAACATTTGTATCAAGTTGGGGATTATCGTCTATGGCTAAACACAGAAACAGGGGCTTTACAAATGAAACTTGACGGGAATAGAGAATTGTATAACATACCGAAAAACACGAAATTGTACGATCGGCTGTTAAACGACTTTTTCAGCAAGCCAGTAGAGCAGGAAAATAAGTAGTTAAGATAATTGATAACTATATATAGATGAAAAGCTCACCCTTTTCTAGAAAGGTTGAGCTTTTTGCTGTTTTGCTTTTGCTAGTTTTACTTTCGTTACAAAAAGACCAATGATAAAAAATATTCCGGTTAGCATCCATCCAATTGTAATCGCAGTAGAGGTATGAAGAACATAAGAAACCTGTAAACAAAGCAAAGATGATAAAAACCAAATTAATGCAATTTCTACATGTTTTTTCGTTACTTTCATTATAATTAATCCCCTTTGTTAAATGTACTATAAAACATTTTACCATAATTATGTAATTGTAAAAGTAAAATATACAAAAATCTCCATCGTTATTAGTAGAGGTTTTGTAATAATTTAGGTATACTGAATATTAGAAAAACAAAGTGGAGGGGACTGCATTGGCACATCATGCAAAAGAAACAATGGAATTAATTAAACAGCTTGTTTCCATTCCAAGCCCATCTGGAAATACAGGAAAAATCATTAACTTTATTGAAAACCACGTAAAAGAGTGGAATGTAGAAACGAAGCGTAACAATAAAGGTGCTCTTATTTTAACGTTAAAAGGGAAGAACGATGAGCAGCATCGTTTACTAACTGCTCACGTTGATACTTTAGGTGCAATGGTAAAAGAAATAAAATCTGACGGTCGCCTTCGCTTATCGATGATTGGCGGATTTCGCTGGAACTCTGTTGAAGGAGAATATTGCGAAATCGAAACAGCGAGCGGAAAAACATATACGGGTACAATTTTAATGCACCAAACATCTGTCCATGTATACAAAGACGCAGGTGAAGCAAAACGTGATGAAAAAAATATTGAAGTTCGTATCGATGAGCGCGTATCTTCAGCAGATGAAGTTCGTGAACTAGGAATCGAAGTAGGGGACTTTGTCTCATTCGACCCACGTGTCCAAATTACAGAGAGCGGCTACATAAAATCACGTCACCTAGACGACAAAGTAAGCGTGGCAATTCTACTAAAATTAATTAAAAGATTACAAGATGAAAACATTACATTGCCATACACAACACATTTCTTAATCTCTAATAATGAAGAAATCGGGTATGGTGGTAATTCCAACATCCCAGAAGAAACAGTAGAATACTTAGCTGTCGATATGGGAGCATTAGGAGATGGTCAAGCATCAGATGAATACACAGTATCGATTTGTGCCAAAGATTCTAGCGGGCCATACCACTACGGTTTACGCAAGCATTTAGTTGAACTTGCGAAAGCAAACAACATTGAATATAAAGTAGATATTTACCCATACTACGGATCAGATGCATCCGCAGCAATCTGCGCAGGATTTGATGTGAAACACGCACTAATTGGAGCGGGAATTGATTCTTCTCATGCATTTGAGCGTACACATGAGAGTTCGATTGCACATACGGAGGCGCTTGTATTTGCTTATGTAATGTCGGAGTTGATTGGAGAATAACGAAAAGAGGTTACCTGGTATCGGGTAACCTCTTTTGTATGGCGAATGTTGTCGGAGTAAGCATCAAATATTCCTCACCTACAATTTGTAAATAACTTATGAGGGAATCTTCTTACATACTACATGTGAAGGTTTTTTTATGAAAAAACAGCTAGTAAAGAAATTAACCTTTCTAAAATTGAAGGGGCTTGCAATTTTGGTACGAATCTTAGTTGAGCTCATGTTACTTAATCGTTCCCATCCCACCAATTTCTACATTTACCTTGACGTTTACATCGCCCTTTGCTAATGCCTTATTCCATCTATTTTGGACTTTTTTCCATTCTGGATACGTGTAAGTTCTTGCATATAGCCCAAGCCCAATCGGATCGATTTTGGTAGCTTGTATTTTCTTTATTAATTGCTTGAAATCAGCTTCCAGCTTAGTTTCAATAGCTTTTTGTAATTTTGCTGCGTCCTTTCTTGTATTGAACGAAAAAAGTCGTTCTGTAATACCGATTCTCATCTTTACATCTATATTAAATATAAAATGATTATTATACTTAACCTTTGTCTTTACTTTAATATTTTGGGCACTAAAGCTTATCCAATCTTTATCCTTGCTATCCGACATTAGTTTAATTGCAATTGTAAATGGAAACTCACCTTTCGTTTCTTGCTGCAAAATGCGTAATAGTTTGTTTTCATCAGATTTTAGCGTTAATTTATACCTTCCTTTTTCATCCAACAAAGCTGTACCTGTCACCCATATTTTATTCTTTTTTTTCATCTCAGTAATACTTGCTGTAATCCCTTTGTCTGCTACTTGTTCATGTAATTTTTGAAGAGTTGTTTTTACTGCGATATTTCTTAAATAGGCGGTATCAACTAGTTTTGTTAAATATAAAGGAAGTCGGGGCTTATCTTTTGGGTGATAAAAGATGACGTCCGAAACAGGTCCATCTACAGCAACAACTCGTGTGGTAACTGTATTTTTGGGGTCTCGATAAAATGGATCGAGGTAATTTTCCCAGTTTTTTTGTTTCATTAGCCGCTTTCCAACTAAAATAACCTGTGTTTTACTTCCCGAGGTTAGCGCCATAACTGTAGCATCAAATTTGTCTCTAGAATTTCGAATTGTAACAGATTTCACACCAGTAGTTTCTTCTTTTACTTTTGCTTCTTTATTAAAAACAGGACTTGATATATATACCAATAAATTATTATTACGATCTAAGTCGATACCAAGGATAAGGGTAAGGGAAACATCTTCAACATTTGTCTGATCAAAGCATCCAGTCATCATGAACACCGATAACAAAATACAACATAGTACTTTTCTTTTCAATGTATCCCCCCCTAGCGAGACTTCTCATATACCCAGCTATACATCCATAAAATGATAGGTGATATATACGTCAATCCTAATCCAGCATTCGATACTACCTGTTGCCAAGTTTCGGCTTGATTCCAACTAGGACGAGTCCAAAATGCGAAGCCGATAATGAGCAATAATAGAACAACGACATGAGAGCTGTGATCTTGTTTCCCAAGTAATTGGCTCGAACAAAATACAGCGCAGTATATGCAAGGAATCCAGGCTGTGGAAACAACGGTTAAGTAAACAGCCAATAAAATCATGTCAAAACGTTCTAAAAAACGAAATTCAATTACTTTAAGTAAATTTAGTACCGGTTGGTTAAATTGTGTAATGCTATCGGGGCTAAAATAGGAAAAGCAAATAATAGTAGCAAATAAATAAAATAACATCGTTAAAGTGTTTGCAATAACCATTCCATGGACTGCATACTGTTTTTTTTGTAAAAAGGGATATAAAAAGAACGCAATATCAAACCCTAAATAAGCAAAAATAGTGGTCGGTACAGCTGTTAATACAGGTTTCCACCCTTCTTTTAAGAGCGGAAAGAAGGGCAGCAGGCTTCCGCCATCTTTTAGCGGTATCAAAAAAAACAGCGGAATCCAAAGCATCATATAAAAAGTAAGTTCAGAGTACCGCCCTATAATACGAAGGCCGTTGCGTACAACAAGAAAGGTAGGAATCGAAAACAAAAAGATAATGATATAGTCAGGCGTTTTCGGAAGAAGCCATCCCTTAAGATAAAGCATAGCGTTCACAAGAATAGTACCGGAATAAAAGGCAAAATATATCATGTAAATAACAACGAGTGCTTTCCCTACTATTTTTCCGAATAATCGTATAAGAATGTCGTAAAGCGTGTCCTCGGGATATCTTGCAGCTGTTTTCACGATAAAAATACCTGATATTGTGGAGAATACCCAGCCGATAAGTATAGCTATCCATCCATCTGTTCCAGCTTTTTCTGCAAGCAATCGTGGGAGAGATAAAACTCCAGTGGCCACCTGCATTCCATTGATTAAAAAAATATACTGCATAAGAGTGATGTCATTATAGGCATATTTTTTCATAGTTTCACCTTTTATTATGGTTTTTTCCTTGTCGAATAGATTGAGTGGCTCCCGTACCTTTAGAACGACTTCTTATCGCCCATAAAGGAAAGCGTACAAAAGCGTCCTTCATATCTGCAAAGCGAAACGGTGCTAACGGAGTTCCGTAAGGGGTACCTAGCGATTCAAGACTGATGAGATGCGCAATTAATGTCATCCACCCGATAACAAGTCCTACAATTCCAAATAGGGAAGCTGATAGCATCATTGGAAAGCGTAAAAGTCTGACTGCCGCTCCCATATCATAATTAGGGATAATAAAAGAAGCGATGGCTGTAATAGCAACAACGATAATCATAATGTTGCTTACAATTCCCGCCTGAACAGCAGCCTGTCCAATAATAATTCCGCCTACAATTCCAACTGTCTGACCGATCGGAGTAGGCAGCCGTAAAGCCCCTTCTCTCATCGCTTCCAATGTCATTTCCATAAGCAGTGCTTCCATAACTGGAGAAAATGGTACACGCGTTCTTGATTCCGCAATAGACAAAAAAAGCTCTACAGGAATGACTTCAAAATTAAAGGAAATAAACGCAACATAACTCGCAGGTAAAAATAGAGCAATCATAAAAGCGACGAAACGAAGTATACGAATAGATGAGGCAACTAACCAACGTGTCCCGTAATCATCAATTCCTTGAAAAAAAGATATAAAATTTGTCGGGGCAATTAATACACTAGGGGAATGATCCACAACAATCACAAATCTTCCCTGGAGAATATGAGATACAGCCACATCGGGTCTTTCAGTTAACATAAATTGTGGAAACGGTGAGTACGGGTTATCTTCAATGAATTCGATAAGTTCACCAGTACTTTCAACAGCGTCGACCGTAATATCTTGAATCCGTGTTTCTAATTCCTTCAGCACATCTTCAGAAGCTACATCTTCCAAATATAAAATAGAAATCCTCGTTTTGCTTCGTATACCAATTATTATTTCTTTTATCATTAATTCGCGATGAGGAATATATCTTCGAATCATTGCGATATTTTGACTTCCAGTTTCTGTGAATCCTTGATGCGCACCTTTTAGAGCTATCTCGTTATGAGCATCTTCAATATTTCTTTGTGGCCATCCTTTCGTATCCAATTGATGCGCTGTTGTTCGGCCGTGGATTAATAAAACACTATCTCCTCCAAAAATAGCATTTTCAATCTGACTGCACGTATTAATAATTTTAATCTGTCCTAATGTAATTGGAAGTTCCGTATTCGTATCAAAAGCACTATTCATTAAAGGATTTAGAACGTGATGTTGAATCAATTGTTTATCTGTTAATCCAGACAAATACACTAAAGCTGCTTCTAATCCATCTGCTGTCATTTGAAACCGACGAATCACTAAATCAGGTGCTTGACGAAATACATTCTGAATATCAGCTATGTTTTTCGATAAATCAGCGTCTAAGAGGGAGTCCTCTATATTTTTTTTCGAAAAATGAGTATTGTCTTGTATTGAAAATGACTTAGGATTACCTCTATATTTTAACCGTTTCAGAAATTTAGCCATGACTCCCTCACTTTCTACGTGCCTTCTATAGTATGTTTAGTATGTATATATTAAGAAAAAATATCCTAATAACTAGAGAGGCAACGCCAGAATTATTACTATAGATGTCCAGTAACCAAATTTCCAAAATAAAAAAGTATTTCTCTCTGTATGACTAGTAGAAAGAAATACTTTTTTTTATTCCGCTATTCGCGGGCAGTAAGACTCCCGCTTCGAAATTCAGCAAAAGCAAAGAGGATAGGTGAGTGTGATTAAAGTTTCACTTTGTTTGAATCATATGATATCATTTAACTTTATTAAAAAAGTATGTGAGCGATTGTAAGGAGTTAGGAATACGAGCTAATTCCTAGAAATAAAATATTCTTTAATAAGTAAAGAATCCGATGAAAAGAACTAATAAAAAGAGACAAAGTTGCCTCGGCTTATTCGTCCCTTTTTCATATATTTCATGTTATATGGTGCTACTGAGAATGATAGGGAAGAACAATTTAAAATGATAAAGGATGCGAACAGATTGAATAATCACAGCACAACACCGGCATTTATATATACGTATGCATTCCGCGAAGATGAACGATCTTTATGTTATATGGAGATGCGCTCTCTTTTTGGAGTTGAGTCTCATGTTAACATTTTGAAAAGTAAGGTCAAAATTGAGCCGAGTCGAAGTCCGTTTATGAAAGAACGAATCGAAGTGATGTATGAAGGAGACGACTTGGCAAATATTTTAGAACAAGTAGAACAAATTGATTTGGCAGGAGCTACATTCAAAGTTATTTTTGTTAAAATTAATGATCTCAATGAATCGAACAAAATAGAATACGGACAGCGGCGTGTAATTGAGAGAGAAATCGGCATGCAGATTGAAGGGGAAGCGGACGTGCATCATCCAGAGCGTGTATTTGGAATTGTTCCTCTTGGTGGTCGTTGGTATTTTGGAGAATATATTGAAAGTGAAGCTGTTTGGTATCATCACGTGAAAAAACCACGCAGCTATTCTACGTCACTTAGCACACGTGTTGCGAGAGCTGTTGCGAATATCGCTGTGCCAAATCCTGATGGAGTCAAGGCGATTGACCCGTGTTGTGGTATAGGGACGGTACTGGTAGAGGCACTGTCCATGGGAATTGACATCGTGGGCCGGGATATAAATCCTCTTGTTGTAATTGGATCTAGAGAGAATATTGCGCATTTTGGATTTGAAGGAGACGTAACGGTAGGGCCGATTGCGGATGTCACAACTAATTACGATGTAGCAATTATCGATATGCCGTACAATTTATTTACACATGCGACACCAGAAGATCAATTCTCAATTCTTACACATGCGCGTCGTTTTGCGAAAAAAGTAATTGTTGTAACCATTGAGACAATGGATCACATGATTAAAGAAGCTGGATTTGAAATTACAGACCGCTGTATAGCTAAAAAAGGGACATTTTCTAGGGAAATTCTTGTTTGTGAATAGAGAAAGTCTTTTGTAATGAAAAAAGGAAAGTGATTGGTATATATGCCAATCACTTTTTTCTTTATTACTCAAAGGAATTGTTAAATCTTCTATTCTAGGATTAAGGGTATTTACTTGTTAAGCTTTGTAGTAACTGCTTAGCCTAGTGTTAGATAGTTTACTAGGAAGGCAACAAAAGGAGGCATGCCTTCTTTTGTTGCCTTGTACGGATTGTTTCTGTTTTTTAATCGTAGAAACTACACTGCGAATGCGACAAAATACAACGCCATCCTGTTCGTTTCGAAAGGTACCAGAGATATTTTCCTTTACCTTGGCCATTCGCAAGTCACGCTCTGCTTGATTGTTGCCAAACGGGACAAACGCATTCCGAATATGGTGAGAAACGGTCGATATATTCGAAAGAACAGTCGATATCGTTTTATCGATGAATCATAATAGATTACTTTTCTTTGAGTTCTTCTTGCTTTTCCGCTAATAAATTACGTAAAACATGGGCACGATAGCTTTCTAATTTTTTTCCGTCCAAATAACGAACTCCTAATTTTTTTAGTTCTGCTACGTACCATCCTTTTGTTCCAAAATACATGGAGATCACTTCCTTTTTGCTTTTAAACAGTATATGTTTTAGAATTTATAAATTTCTTTTTTTATACTATATAACTGAATTTAAAATAAATGTTGAATATTCAGTCTATTTGTATTATTATTAGTTTATTATCGGATGACAGTGATTAGCCTCTCTGCATGCCCGGATATGATTTCGTTCAATTTAATCGAGGATGATTGGCTTCTTTCCACTTGAACTTCCTTAGCAGGAAGACGAGCCATAAGGATAGAGACAGTAAAATCCAATGTAATTCTTTACATTGTTTTTCTGGCTCTTTTTATTTTTCCTATAAATAGGAAAAGGGTGAGCGTTACATATGCTTATTAGAAGACCGATTTAGAAGAAGATGTTAAGAAAGCGTTATCAATCATGGGCGATGTTTCGATCTTATGTATGTTCACTCTAATAGAAGGATTTATGAAAATAAATACTTATAGGTTGGTGATCTTTTTGGTGAAAGAAAAAAAGGAACTGCAAAAAGACTTGAAAACCAGGCATATCACAATGATTTCAATTGGCGGGGTGATCGGGGGCGGATTATTTGTAGGAAGTGGGACAATTATTCAATCAACCGGCCCAGCGGCCATTTTGTCCTATATCATTGGCGCTTTAATGGTTGTACTTGTGATGCGGATGCTCGGGGAGATGGCTGCGGTAAACCCTGATAGTGGTTCATTCTCAACATATGCACATAAGGCAATTGGACCTTGGGCAGGGTACACAATCGGTTGGTTATACTGGTTCAATTGGCTCATTATTATCGCAATCGAAGCGGTATTGTTAGGAGTGATGATCAATAATTGGTTTCCTTCCATACCAACATGGCTAGCGAGTTTGTTCGTGATTATCATGATGACAATGACAAATGTTTATTCAGTGAAGTTATACGGGGAGTTTGAATATTGGTTAGCGCTTATTAAAGTGGTAGCGATTCTTGCATTTTTAGTTTTAGGAGTTTCTATGATTTTTGGACTTGTACCTAATGTAGATAGACCGGATCTTTCAATCATCTCTGAAAACGGGGGCTTTTTTTCAAAAGGAATTATGCCAGTACTACTTAGCGTTGTGTTTATTTCTTTCTCTTTATCGGGGAGTGAAGTAGCAGCGATTGCGGCCGGAGAGTCTGACAATCCAGAGAAGAATGTAATAAGAGCGATTAACAGTGTTGTATGGCGTCTTATGATTTTCTTTGTAGGGTCTGTATCGATTTTGGTCATTTTTATGCCGTGGAACAATGCAGAATTATTGAAATTGCCTTATGCAAGTTTATTTCAGATGGCAGGAATCCCTGCGGCTGCGGAAATCATGAATGGGGTCGTATTTCTATCGCTCCTTTCGGTTATGAATTCCGGAATATACACGAGTTCTCGTATGTTATTTTCACTTGCGAAAAAAGGAGATGCCCCTCTAATGTTCTCCAAGTTAAATAGTAGAGGGACACCAGTTTGGGCGATCTATGCAAGTATCGTATTCGCATTCATTTGTGCCATGCTAAAGTTTATATCTCCTGATAAACTATTTGCTTTTTTAGCGAATAGCTCAGGCGGCGTTACGATGCTGATGTATATGTTCGTTGCCGTTTCTCATATCAGGTTGAGAAGAAAAGCTGAAAGAGAAGACCCAGGGAAACTAAAGGTGAAAATGTGGTTATTCCCTTATCTCACATATGCAACACTTGCGATGATCATTACGATATTTGTTGCACAAGCGTTTATAGCGGATATGCGTATGCAATTTTATATGACGATGTTAGCGACTGCCGTAGTAATCGTAATCTATTTCCTAAGAGATAGAAATAAGCGAGTGCCAATAAAAGAAGATTTTACGATTATACAAGATTCGAAAGTTAGTTTAGAGAAGGAGTAAGAAAGGGGAATGTTCCATGTTAAAAGAAAAGCAAAATATTGTAACGACAAAATCTGATAGTCTACATGAGAGAAGAAACAATGCGGTGCCTGAGGGTCCTTATAATATTACGCAGTTATATGTCGGGTCGGCAAAAGGGGCAATCATTACGGATGTAGATGGCAATGAATTAATAGATTTTGCAGGCGGGATTGGTATGCAAAATGTCGGGCATTGTCATCCGAAAGTAGTACAAGCCATTCAAAGCCAGGTGGCATCTTCTATTCATAGTTGTTTTCATGTAGCGCCGTATGAAAGCTATATTGAGTTGGCTGAGAGATTGAATGAATTAACGCCAGGAGATTTTAAGAAAAAAACAATGTTTGCAAATAGCGGGGCTGAAGCAGTAGAGAATGCTGTAAAAATCGCTAGGAAAGCTACTGGGCGCAGTGCCGTTGTTTCATTTGAACGTGCATATCACGGGCGGACACTTCTGACAATGTCTCTTACGAGTAAAGTAAAACCTTATAAGCATGGATTTGGTCCATTTGCATCAGATGTATACAAGCTGCCTTATCCGTATTATTACCGCGCGGAAGACGGCATGACGAAAGAAGAAGTAGATGGGCGAATTTTAGCGTATTTCGAACGTTTTATGTTAGAGGAAGTGGCAAGTGATAATATCGCTGCCATTATTTTGGAACCGCTTCAAGGTGAGGGTGGATTTATTGTTCCAAGTGCAACGTTTATACAAGGCGTCAGAAACCTTTGTGATAAATATGGAATTATCATGATTGCTGATGAAATTCAAACGGGTTTTGCTCGTACTGGAAGTTTGTTCGCAATGGATCATTTTGGCGTTGCTCCTGATTTAATGACATTTTCAAAATCAATTGCTGCAGGTATGCCGCTTAGCGCAGTAACAGGAAGAGCGGAATTGATGGATGCGCCTGGGCCAGGACAACTTGGCGGCACTTTTTCGGGAAGCCCGGTTGCTTGCGCAGCTGCACTTGCTGTTTTAGATGTAATTGAAGAAGAGCAGTTAGTAAAACGTGCTGAGGTAATCGGAAGCCGGATGATGGAAGTATTCCATAGCTGGAAGGAGAAATACGAATTAATTGGAGATGTGAGAGGCCTTGGGGCGATGACGGCGATCGAGCTTGTAAAGGACCGAAATACGAAAGAACCAGCAGCAGAAGAAGTAAAAGCGATTATGCAAGAAACACATAACAAAGGTGTAATCACAATAAGCGCTGGTATTTATGGTAATGTCCTTCGTTTCTTACCGCCTCTTGTTATAACAGATGAACAGCTGGAGGAAGGGCTTCATGTTCTTGAAACGGCAATTGCGAAACTATCAAAATAGGAAACGATGATGGAGGCAGAGAAATGAGGTTTTTAAATTATATAAATGGCCAGTGGAAAGAGCCATCTACGAATCAATATTCGAAAAATTATAATCCGCATAACGGAGACGTGTTAGGGGAATTTCCACTAAGTTCAGCAGATGATACACAGGCAGCTATCGCATCTGCAAAAGAAGCTTTTCAAAATTGGCAAGGGCTATCGTTTCAAGAGCGGGCAAGTTATTTATGGAAAGCAGCAGCGATTTTAAAAGAACGAGTGGCAGAAATTGGTCAAGATTTAACGAGTGAAGAAGGAAAGACGCTTGCCGAAGGAATCGGGGAGACGAAGCGAGCAATCAGTATTCTGGAGTACTATGCGGGGGAAGCAAATCAGCCGGTAGGAGAAATGATTCCTTCTGCAAATCCGAAAACAATGCTCTATAGTAAGCACGTCGCGGTTGGACCAGTCGGACTCATTACGCCGTGGAATTTCCCAATTGCAATTCCAGCATGGAAAATGGCTCCGGCGCTGATTTATGGAAATACGGTTGTTATAAAGCCAGCTGAAATTACGCCGAAATCAGTCTATCACCTTGTGAATGCTTTTCATGAGGCAGGAATTCCTGCTGGAGTTATCAATTGTGTGTTTGGCAAAGGTTCAGTCGTTGGAACGGAATTAACAGAAAATCCTGATATAAAAGCGATATCCTTTACTGGTTCGAATAGCGTCGGAAAAACCATTCAGCAAACCGCGATTGCAAGCGGGAAAAAGGTGCAGTTAGAAATGGGAGGAAAAAACCCATTAGTCGTATTAAAGGATGCTGATACCCAGAAAGCAGTCGATATTGTGATAAGAGGTGCATTTATGTCAACAGGACAAAAATGCACAGCGACAAGCAGAGTAATTATTGAAGATGACATTTATGAGGAATTTCGAAATGAGCTCCTGTTACGTACAAAGGCTCTTAAAGTTGGAAATCCATTAAAACAGGATACATTTATGGGGCCATGCGTATCCGAGAACCAGCAGCACTCTGTTTTAGCGATGATTGAAGTAGGAAAGAAAGAGGCTTCTTTACTTTGCGGAGGTAGCGCACCAGAAGAAGATGAGTTAAAACGAGGATATTATGTTCTACCGACTATTTTTGAAGACGTACCGCAAGATGCACGAATTGCGAAAGAAGAAATTTTCGGTCCTGTTATCTGTTTGTTTAAGGTGAACAATTATCAAGAAGCGATTCATTTAGCGAATGATACAGAATACGGACTGAGTGCATCTGTTTGTACAAATAATCTCAGCCTAGCCCAGCAGTTTATTGATGATATGGAAGTTGGAATGGTCCATGTCAATTCAGAAACAGCAGGAGCGGAGCCGCAAGTTCCGTTTGGCGGCATGAAAAATTCTAGCGATAGACCGCGTGAACAAGGAAAAACAGCTGCAGAATTTTATACACGAGTGAAGACAGTATATATCGATCAAGTATGAGTTATAGAATAAACACATAATAATGGGGGATGAACATGCGTAAAGGTACTTTTTTCATGGCAGGACACTCAAGACTTCCGAAAGGGATGGCTGTACGCAGTGTCTATGAAACATTAACAATTACAATAGAGGCAGATCTCAAATATCACGTTATTATTGAAGCGTCATGTACCCTTGCCACCGAACATGGGAGAGACTTTATTGCTCAAATATTAAGAGGGCATAGTTTACAAGATGGCATTGAAGAGATCATTCAAGAAATCTCTTATCACTATCAAGGAAAAGCGCAAAATGCGATTATTAGTGCGGTAAAAGATTTGTACCGCCAATATACAAGCTATGTAAACGGCGAAAAGCCACAAGAAGAATATGAAGAAACAAATCTATAACAAACTGCCCGTAAAAGCCCGATTGGTTCAACTAATAATCAGTGGGGGATGAAAAATCCCCCACTGATTAAAGTTTCACTGTATCGCACTTTACTTTGTAAAGAACGTTCATAAACGAGAGCCAGTTATATTTCTGCTTATTTGGTGAGCGGAATATAGCTGGCTTTTTATTTTTAAAACATGAGGAGGCTAAAAAATGTCAAAGTTAAATCAAGGTGGAAAACAAAAAAGAAGATGTACGGAAAATGGTGTGGTGAAACCTTGTAACATGTGTAAAGCATGTGGCCGGGAGAAAGAAAATGAAAAGTACATGTCAAAGGAGAAGAAAGGTTTTTAAAATACAAGAATTATAATAAATAAATATAGTGCTAGCTCTTACCGCTTCATATACAATAAAAGTAGGATTGCTCTTCTACTAAAGGGCAGTTTTCAGAAGGAGGGAATGATATGGAGAAAATGAAAGTAGAGTTTGAAGTTAAAGGATTCGGTGAAGAAGAGCTAGTAAATGTTGATGGTGCTTATAAAAGTATTGAAATTGCAAGAGTAAATGGTTTATCAAAAGATACTACATTAGGTGAATTAGAATCAATTTTACAAGCCATGTTTGATGAAGTTGAAAAAGATTATGAAAATCCACCACAATTCACTGGAAGAATTACGATTCGAGCAAAGAAAGAAAACGCTGAAATTAAGTATTATGGATAATGAAGTGTTAGGTGGATAAGAGTTAAACAACGACTTTATTATTTTTACACAGTACACGAACGATAAAATAACTGATAAAAACATATTGACAGTGTAAATATTTTGAATTATCATTTAATTATAAAATGATAAGATCCATACGAGAAATTAGCCTTCTCTATATCCGATCTTCATTTTCTGTTTTGCACATATTTTCATAAAAAAACTGTCTATTATTACTGTACTTTAAGAGATTAAAGAACACTCGTAATTTAAAGCCAGTTGTACGTTTTCTACATTTTTTACATTGTAGATGCGTATGACTGGCTTTTTCGTTTATTTAAACTAAAGGAGGAAATAAAATGTCAGTGATTACGAAACAAGAAGTGAAGATGAAGTTTGCAAAGAAATATGAGGGGTATGAAATTGTTCCTCATCCAGAACATAAACGGTTGTATCATATTGTATTAGATCAGCAATTGCTTCAACAATTTTTCGCAGAGGTAAAAGAACATTCGGAGCAATCCTTACAATATATTCCGTATTCTCGCTTTATCCTTGCTGATCAAATGAAAAAATTCTTTGGTGAATCGTTTATGGAAAATGTTCGCGGTATTATTCATGACCGTGAAACGGGCGGGTTTACAATCGGTGTACAAGGCGAAACGATAGATGCAGGAGACTATGTGAAATTTGCAACGGCATTAACACATTTAATTGGTACACCTAACTTTGATGCAATGACAGGAACGTACTACGCGAGATTTAATGTGAAAGATACAGATGGCAGTGATTCTTACCTTCGCCAAGCATATCGATTATTTACTCTTCATACAGACGGGACATTTGTTGACGAACCGACAGATTGGCTCCTTATGATGAAATTTGAGGAAAAGAATGCAGTAGGCGGTGAATCACGTTTACTTCATTTAGATGATTGGGAAGAGCTTGATAAATTTCGCAAGCATCCACTCGCATCGGTAAAAGTTACGTACAAAGCACCTCCAAGTAAAAACGCACAAGAAATCGTATACCGTGAAACATTTTTCGATGTAAACAACGCACCATGTATTTGCTTTATTGACCAATTCGCTTATCCAGATAATATTGAACAGGCAACATATTTGAAGGAATTATCATACTCTGTGGAGAACTCTCCAGCAACGCATGCATTAAAATTACCAGTTGGAGATTTAGTTCTATTAAACAATCTATTTTGGATGCACGGGCGCGCTCCTTTTGAGAAAAACAAAGATTTATATAGAGAGCTTATGCGTCAGCGTGGTTGCTTTTCTAAATAATAGATTTGGCGGGCCTTTCAAAAAGGCCTGCCTTTCCTAATATAGGGGATACAGACATAAGGGGGAAGTTAAATGTATGATTTTCTAATTATCGGCGGAGGAATTGTCGGCCTTTCAACTGGAATGGCCTTAACGAAAAAATTTCCTCATGCCAAAATCGCAGTAATCGAAAAAGAGGACGAACTTGCGCATCATCAAACAGGACATAATAGCGGTGTCATTCATTCCGGTATTTATTATAAACCGGGTAGCTATAAAGCGAAATTTGCGAAAGAAGGAAACGCAGCGATGGTGGAGTTCTGCAAAGAAAATGGCATTGCCTATGACATGTGCGGCAAGGTGATCGTGGCGACAGAAAAAGAAGAAATTCCTCTTTTACATAATCTGTATGAAAGAGGCCTGCAAAATGGGTTGCATATTTCGAAAATCGACAAAGAAGAACTAGCGGAAATCGAGCCTCATGTAAAAGGATTAGGAGCCATTCGAGTTCCATCTTGCGGCATTGCCGATTATAAAGGAGTTAGTCATGCATTTGCACGGTTCATAGAGGGAAATGGGGGAGAAGTGCACTTAGGCACGAAAGCAGAACAAATTTTTGAAACCAAAGATTTCGTTACAATCGAAACAAACAAAGGCGCCTTTGAAACGAAATTTCTCATTAACTGCGCCGGATTACATAGCGACCGAATCGCCCAAAAAACAGGAATACTAACAGACATGAAAATCGTCCCGTTCCGAGGCGAATATTACGAACTCGTTCCAGAAAAGCGCCATCTTGTAAAACACTTAATTTATCCTGTTCCAAACCCAGACTTTCCGTTCCTTGGTGTTCACTTTACAAGAATGATAAATGGGGACGTACATGCAGGGCCAAATGCAGTACTAAGTTTCAAGCGCGAAGGCTACACAAAAAAAGACTTTAACATAAAAGACTTCATGGAAACAATGACATACGCCGGCTTTTGGAAAATGGCAATGCCAAACATGAAAGAAGGCATGAAGGAAATGATTCGTTCTTTCAGTAAACAATCTTTTCTCAAAAGCTTGCAGCGTCTCATACCAGAACTTACAGAGAAAGATATCGTTCCAACCCACGCTGGTGTAAGGGCGCAGGCGATTCTATCTAATGGGAATATGGTAGATGACTTCTGCATTATCCCGGGTATAAACTCTATGCATATTTGTAATGCCCCGTCTCCAGCGGCAACGGCTAGCTTGAAAATTGGGGAGGAGATTGTGGGGAAGGTGCCGGATGTGATTTTGGACCGAATTTCCTTGTCGAAAGCTACTTTTTGAGGTAGCTTTTTATTTTTTTTTGGTAAATAACGAAATTTATTGAATTACGGATATATGTTGAGAAACAATCGATATATTTGGAAAATAACTGATATAGGAGAAGAATACTCAATATTTCGGTATGAAATAGGAGGTATACGGATATTTTCGGAATATTTATAGGGCGTATTTTCTTTTGTGAAAGCGCTTTATCACTTAACTTACACTACATGTCGTTAGACAAGGAATTGATTTTATGAAACAATAATATCAGGTAAGGAGAGGGTGCTTTTCCTTAAGTGCTTCGTATTGAATTTATTCTATAAGAGAAGGTGTGCTTAATGATTTTAAATTAAATAAGGAGCTGTTTTTATTATATGCAACAAAAAAATGATTTAGATTTTGGACCTCAAGATGTGAATATTGTTAATCCTAAACAAGCGAGGAAAGCTGTTGTTGCTACTGGCATTGGGAATGCAATGGAGTGGTTTGACTTTGGCTTATATGCGTATTTAGCGGTTACTTTAAGTCAATTATTCTTCTCGGGTGTCCACAATAGTGGTCTCCAACTTGTACTTACATTCGGTACATTTGCTGCCGCCTTTCTAGTTCGACCAATTGGAGGTATTTTCTTTGGTAGAATTGGTGATAAATATGGTCGAAAGATTGTTTTAAGTACGACTATTATTTTAATGGCGCTTTCTACATTATTCATCGCACTGCTGCCAACTTATGAACAAATTGGTATTTGGGCACCGATACTATTATTAGTTGCTCGAATGATTCAAGGTTTTTCCACAGGAGGCGAATATTCAGGTGCAATGGTTTATATCGCAGAATCTTCTCCAGATAAAAAGCGTGGTATACTCGGTAGTGGTCTTGAAATTGGAACACTCTCAGGTTACATTGCTGCTTCGGTAATCGTTACCATTTTGACGTTATTGTTAACAGATGAACAAATGCTTAGTTGGGGATGGCGTATTCCTTTCTTAATTGCTGCACCAATTGGTTTGGTCGGTTTATATTTACGCCGTCATTTAGACGAATCTCCAATCTTTCAAAAGATGGAAAAAGCACAAGAGGAATCTGAAGACAATGAACAAATTCCGTTTATCGATATTTTAAAATATCATAAAAAGGACTTCCTGCTAAGCACAGTAATTGTTGCCTTCTTTAATATTACTAACTATATGATCCTTTCTTTTATCCCTTCTTATCTAACACAAATATTAAAAATCAAAGAAACAACTGGTTTAATCATCATTTCAATTACGATGGCACTCATGATTCCACTGGCGCTTTATTTCGGGAAATTAAGCGATAAAGTTGGTAATAAACGTGTAGTACAATTCGGATTACTCGGTTTGACAATATGTTCAATTCCTGCCTTTTTACTAATCGGTAATGGACATATTGCGGCTATTTTTATAGGTATCTTTATTTTAGGTTTCTTCCTTAGTTCTTATGAAGGAACATTACCTTCCTTATTACCATCTCTCTTTTTCACAGATGTACGTTATCGCGCACTCTCGATATCATTTAATATCTCCGTATCCATATTTGGTGGAACAACACCGCTCGTATGTTCATATTTCGTTCATGCTACTGGAAATGCACTTGCACCCGCATTTTATTTAACTGGTGTCAGCTTAATCGGCTTCATTGTATTTAGCCTACTATTTATAACAACGTCAGGTCGTGCATTGAAAGGTTCGTACCCGACTGTAGAAACGAAAAAAGAAGCACACGAAATAGCGAAGCAAGACCCAGAAGAAGCACTTTGGTGGCATGAAGAATCTCTGGAAATTGAAGCAGAGAGACAATTGTAATAATGATTGTTTGAATTTTCAATATAAAAAAAGACTCCTATTAAAGGAGACCACTGAATACAAAACAAGAAAGGTGACTTTTCGTTCAATTTTGAACGAAAAGTCACCTTTCTCTTTATTCTGTTTCACTTTGTTTCGTTCATTTTAATTATATGAAATTTTTTGTTTGATTCTGTTGTTCAGCTTAAAATTTATACTCTCTAAATGGAAAAAGATGAGTATAATCAAGTTGTGTAGAAAAATGTGAAATTTGAAAGGAAAGGGCGGGGATAGTGATGCAGTTAGAACAACAGGATTTGTTTAAAGGGGAAAGAGTTGTTATGGAGCGGAAAGCGAATGCAATTATTGATTTTAAAGACTTTGGTATGAAGAAAATTAAATATAGTCCTTTTAGAAAACATGAAGCTATTGGCGGAAAGTTATATGTAACAAACTATCGACTTATTTTTAAATCACATTCTATAAAGCGTGTAAGGGGGATGTACAGTATCCTACTACCTACGATTCAATTCGTTAAGGATGCTTCTGTTCTTGTAGGGGTTCTGCCGCATACCCATCAAGCTAAGATTTTAAAATACCATGCCCATCAACCTAATATTTTGGAGTACCCCAAAACAAAAAATTTATCTCACTACAGTTGTCTATGAGAATTCAGTTCATTTTTTTGTTTTAGGGAACAATTAATTTCCAATACATGTCTTAATGTGAAAATGTGATATTTCGTTGCCCTCTATATGTAATATTGCATATAAATATATATTGATATAATAAGCGCTTACTATAATGAGAGTATAAAGATTTACCACATCTTAATACTCAAAAAAGAGGAGGAAATAATATGGCAATCGCAATGGCAGTTTTATCATTTTTAGGTGGAGTACTTCCATTAGTAGGAGAACTTTTAAAAGCAGTAATGTAAGTTCATTATTCCGCAATTATTTATAAAAATTATCATACCTTAATACGAAAAAAGAGGAGGAAATAACATGGCAATCGCAATGACAGTTTTAAAATTTGTAGGTGGAGCACTTCCATTTGTTCAAGAACTTTTAAAAGCAGTAATGTAAGTTCACTATTTAGCAATTATTTATAAAAATTATCATACAAATGATCTGTATATCAAAGATGAATTGATGTGCAGATCATTTGTGTGAGCAATCTTTAAATAAGAAAGAAGAATCCCAAAAAGAATATGGGATTCTTCTTTTTTTAGTGCATGAAATGTTGCAAAATAACTGACTTGATTTAAGAATATTAATGAGAATTCTTAATTAGCAGCTAGATTGTCCAGTTCCTCCAATTCTTACTTGTTGAGTTTGTAATACTTTCAAAGTAAGATCAAGAACGATTTTTTCACGTAAGTGGTCAAATGTTTTTTCATGATGTTTACCACATGATTCTCCATGATGTTTATCATGATCATTATCACATGGTGAGAAATCAAGCTCATAAAATTCTGCACTAATTATTTCACAAAATGGCTGTTCATTATAGAAAACATTATTTTCAAAGAAGAATTTATCTAGACGAGGAACATCAGTGTTTTTTGGATTAATAAAACGAGCTTTATTTTCTGAAGAAAAAGCTATGATTGGGTTAGAAGAAAAGTCATTTGCAGTTAAGTCAGCAAAACCAGAGAATCGAACCTTTGCAATTTTGTCATGAATCACTCCATTGCAGTCTTTAGCAGCATATTCAATATTTTTACGAATAAAACCTTCTACAAACAATTTTGCTCTTGTTACTCGTAAATACCCTGTTCCATCAATTGGTTCATATTCAACAGGTACTAGTTTACATTGTTGTAAAAATACATCTTTTAATACTCTTTTAATTTCTACTGCTGGTGGATGAAGTGGGATATTTGCTTCTACTACAATTTGAAGTGTTCTTTCTGCTAATACAACTGGAATTTTAACTATTGGATTTCTTGTAAGAAGAGGCGTTGCTGGAGTATCACTGAATGGAATTTGTGTTTCCGCTTTAACCTTACAATCTTTATGGTGATTGTTTTTGTTTTCTTGTTCACTCAATTAAAAAACCTCCGTTTATTTTTGTTTTTTGAGTGTTTCCATACCTACTTTAATATGATATTTAATATATCTATTTGTGTGCGGGCTTGTATAATAGTTATTTTTCTCATTTTGAAATAAGAAAAACTAAATTAGATTACTTAAAATTCATTGCACTATATTGAATAGGACAGCATATATTATAGTGTGGAACGAGCGTCGGACACTTGTTTTACACTTATATATAATTAAATAAATCTCCTTTTCTTATTATAGGGGTAGAAGGAGCAATCGTACCGTGAAGTGAAAAGTAACTTACATAAAATGTAATAACCCATTCGATTCCGCATGATTCAAGCAATGATTTTAATAGATATTTACCAAAAACCATAATTTTTGTAACTAATTCAATTATTATTAAGATGCCAGAATTTTCTTGCGCTGAGGGTTATTTTGACCAATAACGAGCCTTTTTGGGTTCTGGTGCAAAGATAAAATAAAAGAGAATATAGCGCATATATTTCTAGCGGAATTGTATTTTATGCTGTTAGCCCAAACAATTGATGGATGAATTCTTTCTGGTTTTGAACAGACTGATCCCGTAAATCAATCTGTTCTTTTTTATATGCATGGCTTCTACTCCTGCAAGAATGGATGTAGCCGTGTCAAAAGACTTGAATCCTAACATAGAACGCACACGTTTCTTAATAAAACGATGATCTTGTTCCACTATATTATTGAGATATCTAACTTGTCTTAGCTTTATGCCTTCGGGCATATGTTTTTCTTCTTTCAACGCTTGAATTGCTACAGGATAGGCAGGGTTCTTATCTACTGTTATCACGCGAGGTTTAGAAACGTACGAAAAAGCCAAGGCTTTCTTGAAAAAGCACTTGGCTGCTTGTTTATCTCTTGATTTACTTAGATAAAAATCAATGGTATTCCCTTCAGAATCAACGGCACGATATAAATACATCCATTGCCCTTTTACTTTAATATAAGTTTCATCGACTCGCCATGAATCATTTGTTGATTTAAGATGATGTCGTACTTTCTCTTCTAATTGAGGTCCATATTGATGAACCCAGCGCATAATCGTTGTGTGAGCAATGGATAATCCTCTTTCCTCCATCATTTCCACTAGGTTACGGAAGCTCAAATTGTACCGTAGGTACCACCTTACTGTTAATAAGATTAGTTCAGGCTGATAATGCTTCCATTTGAATAAATTTTCCTTTTCCATACTGATCACACACCTTTTTTAGAGTAATATTATCAGTATGTCCAAGTTTAAGAGATTACTTGCAAGAGTTTTGGAGTTTTTGCACCAGAACCCAAATTTGTCATATTGAAGCAGCTAGTGAGGGTGGACAAAGGTTTAACCCTAGTATGACAAACGATGACAGAAGAGCGTTATCAAATCTCATGCTATTGTGCTATGAACATCATAAGACTACCGATAACACCGAAGTTTATACCGTGGAAAAAATGCAAGAAATGAAGGCGAAACATGAAGCGAAATTTAAAAATCTGTTTGATGATATGAATAAGGAATTAATAACAGATATAACAAAGAATCAAGAATTTTATCCACCGAATTCTTTGGAAGCAATAAATAACGCGTTAAAATGGGAGATTTGTGAGGAAGATTTGCAGGGAACCATAGAGGCGTTAACTTCCATAGTTAATCAAACATTGATGAAAATTATTCCAGAAGGAAGAGTAGTGTTTTGCACAATGCTCGAACGGTTGGATGGAAGATTTGTATCACTAGATGAGATTCAAGGGGTTTTAAATTTAAATAATAATCAAATGGGTAAAAATATAGATGAATTAAAAAAGTATAGATTAATTACCGAACCATTCCAAGACTATTTCATTACAGATTGTAGCGGTCCTGTATGCGAGATCAGAGAAATGGATCCATGGGATAGAATATGGTTTGATTTAAAAGAATATTGTAGTATTACGGGAATAAAACTAGAAGATTTAATTGTCAATTTGAAATTCAACTTACTAGATTAAAATGTAGTTAATCATATGTTATGATATAGGTAATCTAATACTAAAAAATCAGATTACAAAAGTACAAACCTACGCAGAACCATGGCGGAGGCTTGTACTTTCTTTGTCATGTAGATTCTCCTCTAATTATGTTGGTGGTAGTCTACTTGATCTTGATTTTTTGTTTAGTTCAGTGTAGCCTATCCAAAGTATGGATTTTCCTTTATTTTCGTACAGCGTTATAGGGTCCCATCAGACATCACCTCACGATAATGCCCTATATAAGGTTCTTTATTATTGTGTGTAACTGCTAGTTGCAAAGAAAAAGGTGCGACAAGCAGCTGGCACGTTGTTGTTAAGGAAAGAAAAAACCTCTAGACTAAATTAAATATTCTTTAATTCCCATTTTAGCATATTGCCTTTTTGTTCGACCCTATTCATTTTTAGTCTTTCTAAAACTCTTATAGAGGGGATATTATCCTCTAGACATTCAGCAATTACCTTATTTACTTGGTTAGATGTAAAAGCCCATTCTATAACTGCTTTTACTGCCTCTGTTGCATATCCATTTTTTTGAGCAGAAGGAACAAGTCCATACCCTATTTCCACTGTGTTCTCCAAGGAAGGTTTACCTTTAAAACCGATATCGCCAATAATCCTATTATTCTGTTTATTTACGACAAACCAAACTCCCCACCCTAAAATAGTAGGGTCTTTTTTTAGTTCGTTTAGATGTTCTTCTATGTGTTCTCCTATTTCATATTCTTCAGATGAAATTGTTGATACGAAATCTGGGTTGCAAGCGATCAATTTAAGCCTTTTAGTTTGAAGTTCCATATTTCAAACTCCTCCTTTATTTATATAAAAAATTTATAAACCAAGCCAATCATTAATACAAATATGTACAATTATAGATACTCAACTCCCCTTACAATTTAAATTCTGAAATCTTCACAATTTAAAGAGACAACCATAAAATTCTAGTGATGAAACGGATTGCTGTAAATATAACTTATCATCAAAATGGTGAAAGACAAAAAATATGAAAAGAGGTCCAACTTTTAGTAATTTCATAGTTAACGAACCAATACATACGAAGGAGCAACTTTCTATGACTAGTGTACCTAATCAAATGATAGATTTCAATAAACAGGAAAAATTTAAATTTAATGGTGGTGATTTAACTGTAAATGATTATTCTAAAATATACAGTTTCGCTTGTGTAAAGATGTACAGAAATGTTTTAAATATCGACAGAAATTGTTTGTTTCTAGATCTGCACTAACGCTTTAGTTGGGTCATGCATGTAGTTGAAACAGTTTTGTTATACAAATTCCATTCAACTACATGCATGAAGAAGTAAAAAACAAAGTACAAAAGACATTCTTATACATATATTTTAGCTAAAATGGCTTAGTAGCAATAGTTTTCTTAGAATTCTCCAATCATTTTTGAACGTATTTATTCAATCAATAGTGTACATTTGTAAACTAGCATTTATAATTTAACTATTGATTCTCAGGACTATTATTGTATAAATTGGTTGGTGAAATGATTGGGTTAAGGGAACTAATTCGCACTATAGTTGGTGCTTAACGATTCAGTGAAGAATACCGCCCACTATAACACGACTGTTATCATGTGAAAAGTATATTCCGTAAGATCTCCACCTAAAGATTCAGAAAGAAAGTAAGGAAGGTAGGTGGGAAATAAGACCCCCACTGATGGAAGTTTCACTTTATCAACATGTTACTGGATATTAAACGGATAAGTATGCTGGTAGCCTAAGATAAGATCCCATGTTTATTGCTATTCCTGAACAAGGATTATTTGATTTCTCAGCTTAAGATCAAGGATCAACTAGCATCTTGACAAAAAAATGAAGCAACTTTAGAACGTTAATGATAAGGTCAATATTTGTTTTTAATTATTAGTTATCCCATTTAAAGTAATATTATTATTTTGATAATTTTAATTTTTAAAAAATAACATCGTTCCTTTGTAGGTCTTTATTGAAGATCCTAAATAAAAGTGGGATTTGAAATAATAGTATTAATCAATTAAAGGATAAGTCATCATGGGGGTGGTAGCTCTGTAATAAAAATTCTAAAAAAGAAAAAATTTACAAATGATAAACCATTTGATATAATAAATTCGTTGTTCGAATCATCTGAAAATATTTTATATAAAAAATTATCTAAAAATAAAGAAAGTATTTTATATAAAAAGTTATCTAAAAATAAAGAAAATATTTAAGGGTATTATATATAATTATCTTATTATATTGAATTTGCGAGGTGGAAATATTGTTGCGAACAGAAGTTGAGAAAAGTGTGATTGAAGTCCTGGTTGATTATCGAACAAGGTTAATTAATGAAAATGATTCTAAGCGTTTGGAATCCCTTGATATATTTCCAGTAAAAAAGGTTTTAGAGCACTACCATGCTCAAGGAAAACATTTTGTATCGAAAGAAGTACTTTATGAATTGAAATTAATTAAGGATTATTTGAATGAAAATGTCTCAGGTGAAGGAGAATCAAAAAACGAATTAATAGATTTTTTGTCCACACTTTTAGATAAATACGAAGGGAAGTATAATTATAGATCTTATATTGGTACACATGTCCTTGAGGGGTTAATGAAGGACAATAATATAGGTTATCCAGCCCATTTGGAAATAAGAATATCACATTTGCTTGCTATATTATGTGATATTATTCGGTTCGAATGCGAAACACTTCTAGATGAAGAAAAGCGATTCCGGGAGCTCTTAATACCCCAACAGAAGAGAAAGAAAAGAATCTTGCATTCTCTTAATTCGATTCGTATATATTCTTCTTTTACAACAAAAGTGAGAACTCCTGATTCACTAGAAGACCTTCTTAGTCATTGGAAAAAGGAATCAGCTGTAGACTCTCCGCTTCCAACTGAACTAGGAAAACTTACTTTAGATTTTATCTATACAATTCAGAATCAGATACCCCCAAATGTGATTTTAGCACTTAAGGTGTCAATGATGCCGGTTTGGACGGTTCACGATGAATATGTTTTTATTAGAACATTACAGGGCTTCGAAATGCTATTCAGTATCGTAATTAAAGGTTTTCTTAATTGTCAAGATTATATACGTAATGGTTCTTTCTCCGATGCAGAGATTGTAATGAAATCATTGGCTGAAGTTTTCCAAGGTAATATTTCTATAATTCGTATACTCATGACGATGGATAAAGAGAATTTCTCAGCATTTCGTATATATACTGAAGGGGCAAGTGCAATTCAATCAGAGCAATTTAAAATGATAGAATTATTAGCCGCACATCCCAAAAAGGAAAGATTAAATTCGCCTGCCTTTCAAGCTGTTCCAAGATTAAAGCATAAATATAACTTGAATGAAATAGTGAATTTCGAAGATATTTTGAAAGTTCATTTAGAAGATGAAGAAGTAAAGTGGAATGAAGAATTTAAAGGATTTTTGGGAAGTATGAATTTATTCGAAAAGTCATATCTTTTGTGGAAAAATATGCATTATAAAATAGCTATAAAAATGCTTGGATCACAGCGTGGTACAGGTGACACTCTGGGGACTCCATATTTAAAGATGTATGTAGAAGCCCCACTATTTCCTTTCCTGCAAAGTTATGAAGGGGGCATTAATTGATGCAAGATATTAAAAATAAGAAATACATGAATCCAAAAGAGAATGAACGGTCACTTCGTTTTGAATATGCTCGAGAAACTGTCTATGAAGAAGATTCTGGGATTTCTAAAGTGTTAGATGTTTTAATACCGGAAGATGAGTTAATTGACCATGATCAACGACTGTTTCAAATTCAACATATAAAAACTGAATTAACATGGTACACTATTCACTTTGAAATCCGTGCCGTTATAGAGGCACTACGAAACGAAGACTATTCGCGAGCTGATAGTTTAATGGAGCGTATAATTTTGTTGGCAGACGCTCCTTATAGAGCACTAAGGGTATTTGTTAATACATTGACGCAATCTAGCTTACTTAGGATGCGTGCAAAGTTACCAGAAGGGGCAACTGGATTTGATTCACCTGGGATGAGAAATTTAAAACTGGTGACGAAAGTCCTGTGGAAAGAACTTGTTAAGGCCTTAAAAGAACATGGTTACACACCAAAAAGTTTTGCCATATTACGTTCGGATACTGAAAGGATAAGTATATTACCTGACAGATTAGCTTTGTTATCACATGTCTATGATGGCATTCAAAAATTTGATGTTAAATTGATGGAATGGAAACAATTGCATTTGCGAATGGTGTGGGGACACTTGGGTGGAGCATCAGCACATATAGAAGAGTCAATAGAATTGATGGACCATCATGTAAGAAAATCAAAAAGCTGTCCCTATGGTAATACCAAGGATACAGATAAAAACGAAGATGATTTTGGGATTCCAACTAGTTTACGAGGGCGTCCTGTAACTGACTTACAACGTGTTACAGTGGCACCGTTTTTTCCAGAGCTGTGGAAGATTCCCGATGTCGTTTATCAACACATGAAGTCAAAAAACGATAAAGATTTCTATTAAAGGAATAGGAGGGAGACTATGAAACAAGATTTAATGGAACAGGATAATGATTTGCAAGCATTAAAAGAAAGTTCAACTTTGCCTACGTTAAAGTTATTTACTGATTATTCTCGTATTAACCATAAGCGAAATGTGTGTTCATTAGAAGAGAGTGCTCTTTCTCCAAGTCTAACAACTCGTTTAAGTGTGTTAAGTGAGACACATAATATCTCAATGACAGGGATCCTTTTGTCAACATACCTTGTTTTCTTGCATCGATATACTCGTGAAACAAATTTATTAGTAGGCTTTCAAGGTGGTTTGCAAACCTTAATTCCTTTAAAAATTGTAATTGAACCAGATAAATCAATATCTGAACTAATTGGTCAAATTAAGGCTGATTATCCCTATATAAATATGGAGGGATTTACGGAGTTCAACTCTGGAAACTGTTCAGACTCTATTCCTGCTGTCGGTTTTAATGTTAATAATGCTATTTCAGAAGATAACATCCGCATGTTTGAAAAACACTCTAGCTTAGAAATAGGAGTAACTGTAAAACAAGCAGAAGGTAAGGTTTATTTACAATGGGTTTACAACTCTGGACTATATGAAAGAGAAACAATTGAAAGAATGGCGGATAATTTTCTGACTTTATTGAAAAATATTTCGGATAACCCGCAAACTGAATTGTATTCTTTGTCTCTGCTTTGTGAAAAAGAAAAACAAATGCTTGCTAAGTTTAATGATACGGCTATCCCATATCCAAGGACTCTCGCAATTCATCAATTATTTGAACAACAGGTAGACACTGCGCCTGATTCTATTGCAGTACGCCATAAAGGACAAAACATTACTTACAAAGAACTTGAGACACGAGCTAACCAGATGGCACATATGTTACGGGCAAGAGGGCATGATAAAGGGACCAAAATTGGTCTGTTTTTAGAACACTCTGAGCAAAAAATTATTAGCATATTAGCAGTTTTAAAGGCAGGATTTGTATATGTTCCACTAGATCCTGATTTACCACAATCACGACTTAAATATATACTAGATGATTGTCAACCAGCCATTGTAATTACAGAGAAACACTTGAATAAGCGTTTGGCTAAGTTTACAGGTGAAGTATTTCAACTTGAATCGGAGTATGAGCGTTTAAAAACTTTAGCGAGTAATCGCTTAAAATCGAACAATATGCCTAACGATTTAGCTTATATTATTTATACTTCTGGATCCACCGGCAGACCAAAAGGTACAATGCTTACACATCAAGGTGTTTGTAATTTTGTAATGGCTCAAGTTAAGTTATTTGGAATTCATCGGGATAGCCGTATATTACAATTCGCATCATTTTCATTTGATGTTTCCGTTATGGAGACCTTTTTTGCTCTGGCGCACGGGGCATCCATTGTATTAGCACCTTCAGAAGAATTGAAGGACCCATCTCGATTAAAAAATTTAATTATAAAAGAGAGAATCACATTCGCGGTGCTTTCTCCTTCTATGATTAGCCAATTAACACCTGGCCAAACTCCACATCTAGAATGTCTTGTATCAGGGGGGGAGATTTGTCCATCTTTATTAGCAAAAATATGGAGTAAGTATGTACATTTTATAAATGCCTACGGTCCAACTGAATCGACGGTATGCTCGACCGCTTGGTCATCTAAAGATAGTAATAATATTCCAGAACCGTTACCGATAGGAAAACCTTTGCCAAATTGTGAAATTCATATCTTGGACAAAAGGCTTAACCATGTCCCAATTGGAGTGCCTGGGGAGATATATATAGGCGAACCAGGGATAGCGCGTGGTTATTTAAACAAGGAAGAACTAACAAGGGAGCGTTTTATTTTTCATCCGCAAATATCCGATTATCCTCTTTATAAGACAGGTGATCTTGGTCGTTTCTCTCCTGACGGGAATATTGTATTTCTCGGTCGTGAGGATGATCAAGTGAAAATTCGAGGTTATCGTATTGAACTACAAGAAATTGAAACTGTATTACTAGAATTCACCTCCATTCGTGAAGTGGTGGTAATGTCAAAGGGAAATAGGCAAGGTGAAAAACAAATAATTGCTTATATAATTCCTCATGATAATGTAACAGAAAAAGAGATATGGAAATACCTTCGGGAGTCTTTGCCTATTTATATGTTGCCACAGTATCTCATCTTGATGTCAGAGTTTCCATATTCGGCTACTGGTAAAGTAGACAGAAAAGCACTGCCTGAACCTGATGAACAAAAAAGGACTAATCTCAATTATACTGCCCCGGTCACACAATTAGAAAAGACATTAGCTGAAATTTGGCAGGATGTTTTAGATATAAAGCACATTGGTATATATGATCACTTTTTTGAATTTGGTGGACATTCCATAAAGGCATCGCAGGCAATTACGCATATTAATAGAACATTTGGGGTTCAACTTTCTCAACGTGATATATTTGAATATCCAAGAGTGAAAGATTTAGCGGAGTTCCTTAAATCGATGGGGGAAAGGGAACTAAGCAAACCTAATAATGTCATTTCAAGGTTACAAAAGCAAGAGAGTTATGAATTATCTTTTGCACAAAAACGTTTGTGGCATTTTGATCAAATGATTTCAAATAGTACTTTATACAACGTCCCTATTTGTTTGGAAATTAATGGTGAAGTTAAGGTGGATAAGTTTCATACGGCTCTTCAAATGATTGTGGACCGACATGATATTTTACGTAGCAATATAATAATGGAAGGAAGTCAGCCAGTACAAAAAATTAAAGAGAATGTGTCAGTTTCATTAAAAAAAGGAAACTGGACATCTAGAAGTAAACAAGATATAGAACAATTAATAACGGACCTACTTTTGGAAGAGTCTAATAGGATTTTTGATTTGGAAGAAGGCCCTTTATTTAATACTTCTCTATTCAAGATTTCAAACGACAAATACCTTTTTCTTTTTAATGTACATCATATAGTGTTCGATGGTTGGTCAACTGATCTCTTTCTTAATGAATTAGACATAAACTATACTTACTTGATCAAAGGGAGTACCCAAAAACTTGATGCATTACCTATTCAGTATGTAGACTATGCCGCTTGGGAAAATTCGTCAATCGACAGTCAACTATTGGAGAAAGATCGTGCTTATTGGTTGGATCACTTACAGGGAGAGTTACCGGTTATAAATTTTCCAACGGATTTTGCTCGTCCACCTATACAATCATATCGCGGTGCGAGTACTTCTCGTGAATTTCCATACGAACTCACGAGCGCACTTAATGATTTTTGCCGGGAGCATGAAGTAACTATGTATATGCTAGTACTTTCAGCATTTCAAACGCTATTATATCGTTATACAGGGCAACAGGATCTCATTGTGGGGACGCCGGTCGCAAATCGTACATATCAAGACACAGAAAATTTAATAGGTATGTTCGTTAACGTTTTACCAGTTCGACAACATGTTTCTGATTCGAAATCATTTAATGATCATCTCAAGCAAGTTAAGGAAACAGTTTTATCCCATTTGGAGCACAAACAATATGGATTTGATAAATTGGTTGAAGAATTGGTAAAAAACAGAGACCTTAGTCATCATCCAATCTTTTCAGTTATGTTCGTTCAAGAGCATGTTAATTTGAAATATACCGTTGGAGATTTGAAAACTTATCGTGTGAATCCTTCAGCGACATCCGCTAAATTTGATTTTACATTGTACTTGGATGAGTGTGAGAATTCTACCTCTGTAAGTTTAGAATATTCCACAGATTTGTTTAAAAAGGAAACAATGGATAGAATTCTAAGCAATATTGAAACATTGTTAGGCAATATCGTCAAAGATCCTCAATGTAAAATTGGTCAATTACCGATTTGTTCTAAGAAAGAACGTCAACAACTATTAGATATGCATAATTCAAATTTGTATATTGAGAAAATACTTAATATTCAGGGAGAATTTGAAAGTCAAGTAAATACAAATCCTGAAAAAATAGCAGTTCGCTTCGGTAATCATGAATTAACGTACAAAGAATTAAATGAAAGAGCAAACCAGCTCGCACATGGATTACGTAGACGAAATGTAGGTATTGAAACACCTGTAGCTTTGTTATTTCACCGTTCCATTGAAATGATTATTGGTATTTTGGCAGTGGTCAAGGCTGGTGGGTATTATATTCCGGTGGATCCTGATTATCCGAGTGAGAGAATCAATTATATTATCGAAGATAGTGAAGCTGAAATCCTTTTGACTCATCGACAATTACACAAACAATTGAATCAATTTAAAGGGGATATATTGAATCTGGATAATAATCTCGAGATGATGGAACAAGAGCCTAATTGGAATCTCACGAAGATTAACTCTTTGGATGATCCACTTTACATGATTTATACGTCTGGCTCCACTGGTAAACCTAAGGGAGTTATTATTACCCGCGCTAATTTAGGAAGATTGTTTGATGTTGCTAAAAGTAAATTTCATTTTAATTCTCAAGATGTTTGGACTATGTTCCATTCCTATTGTTTTGATTTCTCAGTGTGGGAAATGTATGGTGCATTACTGCACGGTGGATGTTTAGTCATTGTTTCACAAGAATTGGCAAAGTCAACAGCTAATTTTCTGAATTTTTTAACTCAAGAGCGTGTTACAGTACTAAATCAAACGCCTTCAGCTTTCTATAATCTTATTGAAGCAGATGCTAACAAATCGTCTGCTAGTTTGGAACAGCATATTCGTTACGTAATATTTGGTGGAGAGGCACTTAATGTTCAGCGCTTACGTTCTTGGATGAATCGCTATGATAAACAAATAGAATTAGTAAATATGTATGGAATTACAGAGACAACCATTCATTGTACACATAGAAAGATTTCTGAAGAAGATCTAAACGTTTTGTGGCAGGGGAGTCCCATCGGTTACCCTCTTGACGATTTGCAAGTTTACTTGCTAGATAAGCAAGGAGAGCTAGTTCCATATGGGGCTGTTGGTGAGATTCATATTGCTGGTAGAGGGCTTGCTAAGTGCTATTTTAACAATCCAGAAAAGACTTCCGAAATGTTTGTGGAAAGTTCGATTCCTGAGTTGAAAGGAACTCTTTTATATAAGTCTGGGGACTTGGCACGTTATAACCATGAGGGCGAATTAGAATACCTTGGGCGAATTGACCATCAAGTAAAAATACGTGGTTACCGGATTGAACTCGGAGAAATAGATGCAGTATTAGCAAGCCAAGATGATGTACGTAACTGTGTTACTATAGTCCATCACTATAATGAAAATGAAAGACAACTAATTTCATATGTAGAAACTAACGTTACTCGGTCAAGAGGCGAATGGCATAGCTTATTAAAACAGTTCTTACCTGAATATATGATACCTGCACGCATTATCAACCTTAATAAAATGCCAATGACTCAAAATGGAAAAGTTGATAGAAGTTCTTTACCTGATCCTAAACAGTTCGATCTCAGCTCAGAACATGTGGCACCTAAGACTACTATTGAACAAGAATTAGTGAATATTTGGAGGGAAGTGTTATCAGTTAATGAGATAGGTGTTTATGATAACTTTTTTGAAATTGGTGGACACTCCTTAAACGCAATGAGTCTAATTAATCGAGTTAACAGCCAATATGGTGCGAAACTGACTTACCGTGACGTTTTTACTCATCCTAGCGTTGCTGAACAAAAAAAATTAATTTTGTCGGAAAAGGGAGTTCAAAAGATTCAATACGCTTTTGATATTTATATAGGTGATGAGATAACAACGTTCTATCTCTCACAAGAAGAATATGAGGGCCAAGTACTCCCAGAGGGGGCCTTTAATGTTCGAGAGTATAAAGAATAAGGAGGGGACATGGAATGACAGTATCTGTAACATATAAAGGGGAAAAATTAACATTTGATAAAATGCCAACACCGGATCAAATCAAAAGACGATATGAAGAAATGTATTGCTTAATTAAATCATATCCAAAACAAAATCATTATCCTCTACTTCCGTTACAGGAACAAATATGGTTCTTTGATAAATTGAACCCTGGCAGTACTATGTATAATATTCCATTTATTTATCGACTAGAAGGACAACTAAACTTGGGGGCTCTTGAGCAGTCCCTCCAGTTTATTGTTAATCGTCATGCAGCACTTCGTACTACGATAAAAGAGTATGAAGGAGAGCCTGTACAGGTTATAGCCGATTTCTTGGAATTAAAATGTGAATTAATTGATATGACAAAGTACAAAACTGAAGAACGAAAAGCTAAGTGTGATGCTCTAATTGAAGAAGAATTGAGTACTGGATTCGATCTGGAAAAAGGGCCCCTTATTAGAGTTAAAATTTTGAAAGAAAAGGAAGATAGCTATGTATTATTAATCAATATTCATCATATTGTTTTTGATGGATGGTCAGTTAATATATTTTTACAAGAACTTTCTGAAGTTTATCGCTCTTATAATGAGCATAAGAGCCTTAAACTACCTGATATAACAACTGATTTTACTGATTATGTACAATGGTTTAATGAGCGTATAAATAGTGGTTCATTAGATAATCAGAGAGACTACTGGTTTAACGAATTAACAGGTGATCTGCCTAGCTTAGAATTACCAACAGATTTTATACGTCCAAGAGAGCAAATATATAAAGGTGATGCAAGAGAGTTGAAGTTTAGTTCGGGATTAACTCAAGAGTTGCATAATTTATGTAAAAAAAATGGCGTTACCATGAACATGTTACTTTTGTCAGCCGTTAATCTTTTACTAAAACGTTACACTGGCCAAAAGGATTTAATTATTGGTACACCTGTTGCAGGAAGGACTAGAGATGAAATTTCCAATACAATTGGTTACTTTGTTAATACATTACCCCTAAGGTGTAATATCGAAGATGATACAAGCTTTGTGGACTTAATTAAGTACGTAAAAGAAAAGTCTCTGCAAGCATTAGATAATCAGGAATACCCATTTAAATTACTTGTTGAACAACTTAATCCTGAGCGAGAATTAGGTCGTTCGCCGATCTTTCAGACGATTATGACTTATGCTGATCTTTCAAAAACTATGGAATTAGGAGATGTAAAGGTTAAGAGTATGCCAGTCTCAGTGAAGACGGTCAAGTTTGATGTTGGATTCGGCTTTACTGAAAATATTGACGGATTGAAGTTGGCAATAGACTATCGAACAGACCTTTACTCAAGTAAGACCATTGGTTTGTTATTAAAGCATATGGAACAATTACTCAAATCGATAGTAAAAAATCCAACAGAAAGTATATATCAAATTCCGATACTTTCTGAAAAAGAAAAGCATGAGCTAACAATAGAGGTTAATCAAACAACAAATCCGCTGCCAAAGGAATTATGCGTTCATCAATTGTTTGAAAAGCAAGCGGAATTACATCCCCTAAACGTTGCACTAAAGTTTGAGGGGCATCAAGTAACATATGCGGAGTTAAATGCCCGTGCTAACAAGTTAGCACATTGGTTGCAGTCGCGTGGTATAGGCGCGAACAAAATTGTAGTAATATTATGTGACCAAGGAATTGAATCGATTGTCTCGATGTTAGGAGTTCTAAAGTCAGGTGGTGCTTACATACCACTTGATCCAAGTTATCCTGTTAAGCGCCTTAATTACATGATTGAGGATTCTAAGGCATCTGTAGTATTGACCCAATCTCATTTAGAACACTTGTTGTCTGACTATGCTGGCGAGTACTTTTTGCTTGATCAAGATTGGAAAAGTATAGAGGGTGAATCGATAGATAATTTGCCAACTTTAATAAATGGAAATAATTTAACGAATGTGCTGTACACATCCGGATCAACTGGTGTGCCAAAGGGTGTTGAATTACCTCACGTAGGTGTAATTCGATTAGTTTATAAAGCAAATTTTGTAAACTTGAATAGTAGTGATGTGATACCTCAGCTTTCTCCATTGAATTTTGACGGTGCAACATTTGAAATCTGGGGGGCATTATGTAATGGTAGTACGCTGCTAATAATCAAAAAGGAAATTGTCCTTGCTCCAAAAGAGTTGTGTACAAATATTTACGAACACGGTGTCACTACTTTATTAGTAACTACTCCCCTCCTTAATCGCTTAATTGAAGATGCACCAGAGTCATTAACACCATTACGCAGGGTGATTTTTGGAGGAGAAATTATATCCAAACAGCATATAAAAAAAGCGCTAAAGTATTGTAAACCAGGTACGCTATTACATACTTATGGTCCAACAGAAAATTCATTTACTTCCTGTTATTTTCCAATACATGAGGTTGATGAACAAGTATGGACAATACCGATTGGACAACCTGTATCAAATACGGAAATATATATTCTAGACCACAATCTTGAACCGGTCCCATATGGCGTAGTAGGTGAGATATACCTTTCTGGTTTGGGGCTTGCCCTTGGTTACTTAAATGATGAAGAACGTGGGGGAAAAGTGTTTATACCGCATCCGTTTTCTAAGAAACCTGGAGCTCGCCTTTATAAAACAGGTGATCGTGCGCGGCGTTTAAAAAATGGGAATATAGAATTTATTAGTCGTAATGATAATCAGGTGAAAATCCGAAGTCAGCGAGTAGAACTTGGTGAAGTAGAGAGCGTATTACGAAAATCGACGATGGTACAGGAATGTTTTGTCACGGTAATCAATAATTCAGATGATGGAAAGAGATTGGCAGCTTATTTTGTACCTAAAGATACAAAAAAATTGCACATTGATAATAAGGTTAACGTCATTCAATGGCCAAAGAGTAAGATAAAAGAGGTTAGAGACTTTTTGAAAAGTGAATTACCTGAATATATGGTTCCTAGTTATTTGATACCCTTAACCGACCTCCCACTTAATATAAACGGTAAGGTAAATCGACATCAATTACCATCTCCAACTGCAGAAACATACTTTAGGGGGGAATATAAAGAACCAAAATCAGAGGTAGAAATCAAAATTACAGAAATCTGGAAGCGTCTTCTTAAAGTAGATCGTATTGGACTTGAAGATAACTTTTTCGACCTTGGTGGTCATTCTCTATTGGTAGTTAAGGTTCAAACAGCTCTGAAACAAGAACTAAATGTAGAAATTCGCATAATGGATCTTTTCCAGTACACGACAGTTAGTGCCCTTAGTCAATTGATTACTCAGGAATTACCGAACGAGAAGGTTATTTCTTTAGTTAATGCGCCAAGGAAAAGGTTAGATGAAGACACATCTATTGCAATCATTGGGATGTCATTGCGATTTCCTGGAGCTAATAATCCTTATGAATTTTGGGAAAATCTACGTAATGGTAAGGAAAGCATTAGTCAAATTTCAGATGAGGATCTTGATCCAGCTTCTTTCCATAAAGATCCCAAGTTATTCAACAGTATCGTACGTGCAGGGGGATTTATTGATAATGCACTCTCCTTTGATCCAGAATTCTTTAGGATATCCGAACAGGAAGCTAAGTATATGGATCCACAACATCGTATTTTCCTTGAGTGTGCATGGGAAGCAGCTGAAAACGCAGGTTATAACTTAGATACACTAGACCGGCCTGTTAGCTTGTATGCGGGATGTGCAACTGGTACATATCTTTCACAAACGTCAGGAGACGTATCAATTGCCGATCAGTTCCAAAAAGACCTTATGTCTCGCTCGACCTTTTTAACTACTCGTGTGTCATATAAGTTAAATCTTACTGGTGAAAGTATGTTAGTAGATACCGCTTGTTCTACCTCTCTAGTCTCTGTACACATGGCATGCCAAAGTTTAATACTTGGACAATCTGATTATGCATTGGCAGGAGGAATATCAATTAGGTTTCCACAAAAGACTGGTTATTTGTATGAACCAAACTTTATTCTTTCACCCGATGGACATTGTAGAGCGTTTGATAAAGATGCGGCAGGTACTGTAGAAGGAAACGGTGGCGGAGTTGTTTTATTAAAACGCTTGTGTGATGCATTGGAAGATGGTGACTCAATATATGCTATAATTAAAGGTTCAGCAATCAATAATGATGGAAATATGAAGATAGGTTATACAGCTCCAAGCTTAAAAGGACAAGCTGATGTTATCGCTCGAGCTCAGGCGGCTGCAAATGTCAGTCCTGACAGTATCTCTTATATTGAGGCACATGGAACGGGTACGAAATTAGGTGACCCTATAGAGATAGAAGCGCTAACTAAAGTGTTTCGATCCCAAACGAATCAAAAACAATTTTGTGGGATTGGTTCTGTTAAAACAAATATAGGCCATCTTGGTTCTGCAGCAGGTATTGCTGGATTAATTAAAACTACGCTCGCTTTGAAATATAAAGAAATTCCACCAAGCCTACATTATATGGAGCCAAATCCTGAGATTGATTTCGCTAACAGCCCTTTCTATGTTTGCTCTAGTAAGACTCCTTGGGGTACTAATAATAAACTGCGTCGAGCAGGAGTAAGTTCCTTTGGAATTGGTGGGACAAATGTACATGTTATCTTAGAAGAAGTAATGTCAGGAAAGGAAGAGAATTAATGCAATTAGATAATGCTCAGACAGTAAGAAAAACCCCTAATTATCAACTGTTCCCTATTTCTGCCAAGAATTCGTATGAGTTGGGTCAAGTTGCGGACCGACTTTCTAAGCATCTCCTCTTAGAACCAAAACAGTCATTGTCTGACTTAGCGTATACATATCAAATTGGTAAGAGAATATTTGATCACCGTATAGCTCTAACTGTTAACAGTACCAAAGAGTTGTCTCAGCTATGCGAAGAAATCTCTAGAACCAATGGTAATGTTCCGGATACGTTCTATGCAAATAAAAAATCAAAGAAAAATGTAGTGTTTATGTTTACTGGACAAGGTTCACAGTACAGTGGTATGGGGAAAACCTTGTACGAAAGTTCATCTGTGGTAAGAGAAATATTTGATCAATGTGCAAAAATTTTAGAAGAATATTTTCCTCAGCCATTTTTACAATATCTTTTTTCTGAACAACTTGGAAAGGAACTTAATGATACTCGAATTACTCAACCAGCTTTATTTACTATCGAATATGCTTTGGCGAAGTTGTGGATATCTTGGGGGATTCAACCGTCACTAATGATTGGTCATAGCTTAGGAGAATACGTTGCTGCTTGTATTGGTGGAAGCCTTACCTTGGAAGAGGGTTTACTGCTGGTCATGCATCGTGGTAGATTGATGCATGAGTTATGTGAAAAAGGAGCGATGGCTTCGTTAATTGCTAGTGTTGAAGAGGTAGAACCTTATTTAAATTTTACTAATGGGCTCGTCGAGATTTCAGCTATTAATAGTTCAAATCAAGTGGTGATTTCTGGAACTCTAGAATCCGTGAATAGTCTATGTAAAAGATGGGAGCAGGATGGGGGAATTTGTAAACGGCTCTCTGTGTCTCATGCGTTTCACTCATTCATGATGGAGCCAATGCTTAAGGAGTTTTCTAAACACTTAGAAAACATTGATTGGAAACCGCTAAAGTACCCTATAGTATCTAATTTAACAGGTGAATTAATGGAGACTATTGATGGGAGTGATTATTGGTGTAGGCAGTTACGAAATCCTGTTCAATTTTTAAAAGGCTTAAAGTGGCTTGATAAATCTGACATGGATGTATTTTTAGAAATAGGTCCGCAACCTATTTTGCATAATCTAGCTATAAAAGAAGTTGAAGGAGATCGTCTCTTTTTAAAATCATTAGACGCTCGAAAGCCAGAGTGGTATATGTTACTTTCCATGGTAGGTAAAGCCTGGGCCTATGGTGTTGATGTGGACTTACAAGCATTGGGTGCTGACTATTCACACAGACGGGTACATGTACCAACATATCCATTTTCAGATAAAGTATATAATATAAATCAGAAAACAGAAGTAGTTAATAACAGTACAGTACCCCATACCTTAAGTATTAACAATAATGATGTGCAACAAAATAGTTTACAAATAAAATCTAATATTAATATTGAAGAGGTATTGCGTTCTTTCTTTTATGAAATTTTGGGCGTGAAAGATGTTGATTTCAAGGATGACTTTTTTGAATTGGGAGGAGATTCGCTTAACGCTATTCAATTGCAGGCGCGAATTCGTAAAGAATTTTCTGTTGATTTTACACTAGCTGATCTATTTAAGTTAAGAAATATTGAGAACGTGACAGTAGAGATTAAAAAACTTCAAAAGGAAATAAAAGACGAATTAAATAAATCTCCAATTAAGAATATAGCTAGTTTGCCTAAACAACAAACTTATGCCTTATCGAGTTCTCAACAAAGCATATTCTTTCTGAATGAAATGCATAAAGATCAAACTCTATATAATCTTCCAGCTGCTATGGTTTTACATGGAAAACTAGATTTGGAGCTTTTTAAAAGCGTTATTCAAAGTATGATTGATAGACATGAGCAACTACGAGCAACTTTTGCTTTGAATGGATATCGACCTGTACAGACTATTCATGAAAAATTAATCCTTGATATCCCTGTTTTAGATTGGAGACATCACAATAAGAGTGAACAAGGGAGAATGAAACAAGAATTACTTTTAGAGGAGTCAGAGTACAAATTTGATCTGAAAGAAGGGCCATTGTTTAGGGTGTGCATAGTTAAATTAGGGTCAAGTGAGAATATGCTGCTTATTAATGCACATCATATAGTATTTGATGCATGGTCAATGAATATATTACTTAGGGACATTGATGAGTTATACACATCTTTAAAAGAGCAGAAAAAACCAAACTTATCTGAGTTGAATATTCAATATGTAGATTACATGGACTGGCTAACTAATGATATAAATAATGAAAAGCTTAATTGCTCTAAAGAGTATTGGCATAAGAAATTAGGTAGGGATTTACCAGTTTTAGATTTGCCACAAGATTATCCACGTCCTAAGATTCAAAGCTTTAAAGGAGCATCATATCAAAAAAATCTAGATGAAAAAATGGTAAAGGAATTACGTAAATTAGCAAAAGAGAATAATACCACGATGTATACATTACTTTTAACAGCATTTCAGGTACTGCTCTACCGGTATAGTGGTCAAACGGATATAATTGTCGGCACCCCTGTAGCGGGGCGGTCTGAACGAATTACTGAAGATCTGATAGGAATGTTTGTAAATACAGTAGCCATAAGAAAAGACTTATCTGGTAATCCGCATTTTAATGAATTACTCGAACAAGTGAGAGAGTTGACATTGGAAGCATTTACTCACCAAAACTACCCATTCGATAAGTTAGTTGCAGAGTTGAATCCTTCCCGTGATGAAAGTAGGCCGCCCATTTTTAGTGTATTATTTAGCATGTTAAAACACGATATCAAGGCGGAAGAGGGGTTTTGTAATAATGTTGTAGAAGCAGTCCAACCACAAAGTATATTTTCGAAATTTGACATTACTTTAATGGCAAGTGAAATTAAAAATGGAATATCGCTTTATTTAGAATATTGTACTGACCTTTTTAAAGATTCAACGATTCACTATATGATGGATAATTTTATGCATTTACTTAATAGTATTGTTAAAAAACCAGATACTAGAATAGCTGAATTAGAAATTCTCTCTGTTAAAGAAAAACAAAAACTGTTGTCTTTTAATGAGGAAAAAGCATTTTTCCCACAAGACAAAACGATTCACAGTCTTTTGTCAATACAGGCAAAAGAACATTCTCAAAAAATAGCAATTTCTTATAAAAATCAAGCACTTACTTATGGAGAACTTGAGAAGCAATCAAATGCTCTTGCTCATTACCTTCGTAAATTGGGTGTTGGTACTGAAACGCATGTAGCAATTATGTGTAAGCGTTCGCCTCAGTTAGTAATAGCAATTTTAGGGATATTAAAAGCAGGTGGGACTTATGTTCCTATCGATCCTTCGTATCCTCAAGAGCGGATTAATTATTTATTAAAGGCTTCGGAAGCTCCAATAGTCATTACTCAGCAATCGCTCATAAATACTGTTGGTAGATTTAAAGGTCGATGTCTAATTATCGAACAATTAAATAAGGAACTAGAGAATCAAAGTACCGCTCCACTTCTAGAATATAGTTCACCGGAGCATCTTGCTTATATTATATTTACTTCTGGATCAACAGGTTTTCCTAAAGGTGTTCAGGTACAACATCGTGGCCTTGTGAATTATTTGACACAATCGGTAAATCTTTATAGATCTGGCAAAGAGGGAAGTTTCCCACTTTATTCATCTATCTCATTCGATTTGACCGTGACAAGTCTATTTTTGCCTTTGATAACTGGAAATACAATATTTATTCAACCAGCTGAATTAGAAGGAGTAGCTCTTTTAACGCAAATGGCGAGTGTGCACGATTTCGAGTCAGCTAAATTCACACCAGCTCATCTAGAGTTATTAATTCAAGAAGCTAAAATTAATGGTGCAGGTATGAAAAGCTTGCGACATGTGATAGTTGGTGGAGAAGCTCTATCTCCAGAATTGGTGAAATCATGGTTCTCATATTACCCAAATACTATTATTTATAACGAGTATGGTCCTACTGAAACGGTTGTTGGGTGTACTGTTCAAAGGATTACTCCTGAAATGCAATTTGATAGGAAAATAACCCCAATTGGTCGTCCCATTAATAATATGAAAATTTATTTATTGGACGATCAGAAACAACTCGTACCGATAGGAGTGAAAGGCGAAATTTACATCGGTGGTCCTGGAGTTGCACGGGGATATTTAAATGATGATGATTTAACAAAGAGAGGGTTTATTAAGAATTCGGTTATACCTGGGGAAACACTATATAAAACTGGCGATATTGCACGTTATCTTGAGGATGGTACCCTTGAATATTTAGGACGATCAGACAATCAAGTGAAAATTCGTGGATTCCGTATTGAATTAGAAGAAATTAAGTCAATTTTACTGAAGCATAATGCTGTAAGGGATTGTGTAATTGTTGTAGACACTGATTCGTCAGGTGATAAACGTTTGCTAGCTTACATCGTTACAGAAACAACGGTGGATAAAAATGAGGTTTTTGAATTTTTAGGAAATTTCTTACCTGAGTATATGATTCCAGCGCATTTAATTCCTGTTTCTTCACTCCCGTTAACTGATAATGGAAAAGTGGATAAAAATGCATTACCATCATTAAACAGTGCAGAAGTAATGACGGATGGAACGCAAAAAAGCGAGGGCATTATGAGAGAAGATGATTTACAGAATTGGATAGCAGAGTTATGGAAAGAGGCTCTTGAAATAAATGAGATTGGTATACACGATGATTTCTTTAAACTTGGAGGTCATTCGTTAAAAATACTACCTATAATAGTAAAAATAAAACCAAAGTTTCCAAACGTTCAAGTTCAAGACTTTTTTACTCATAGAACAATTGAATCAATAACTAAGCACCTATATGCTCAAAATAAAGAAGCGAACTCTTCAGAAATAGAGGAAGATGAATTATCCAAAAGTGAGCTGCAAGAATGGATTCTTGAACTTTGGAAAGAGGCTCTTGAAATAAATGAGATTGATATACACGATGATTTCTTTAAACTTGGAGGTCATTCGTTAAAAATACTACCTATAATAGTAAAAATAAAACCAAAGTTTCCAAATGTTCAAGTTCAAGACTTCTTTACCTATAGAAATGTGGAAGATTTAACTGATTTTTTATTTAAACAACTTAAGACTTTGAATGCTGAACATTTAGATGGAAAAAATAGAAATGAACTGGATAAGACAAATGTTTCATCAGAAGCGAGATGTAAGAATACTGTAGAGGATGAAATAGCTTCGAGTGAATTGAATACTAGGATTGATACTAATGGAGTGTTGTTAACAGGTGGGACGGGTTTTCTTGGTGCCCATGTTTTATATGAATTACTTGAGCAAACCAGAGCACATATATATTGTTTAGTACGTCCATCTGGCAACTTGTCAGTACTTGAACGATTTCATAGTAAGATGGAGTTTTACTTTGGAGAAGGCATGAGAGACCGCTTGAAAGGGAGAGTAACAGTAATTAACTCTGATCTGAATAAGGAAGATCTAGGAATTTCTGCGGGGAACTTGCAGATGATAAAAGAACAGATTAATATGATTATACATTGCGCTGCTGATGTTAGGCATTATGGTAATGAGGAACACTTTGAAAACACTAACGTTGGCGGGACTAGACGTTTACTTGAATTAGCCAAAGTAATCCCGAGTGTGCATTTTCATTATGTTTCAACAATTAGTATAGTTGGGTGGTCTTCGCAAGATCCAAATGAATATGTGTTGCAGGAAAAAGACTTTGATCGTGGGCAAATTCTCGATAATGTTTACACAAGGAGCAAGTTTAATGCCGAGAAGCTCGTGAGGGAAGCTAGTAAAGATGGTATCTCTGCCTCTGTTTACCGAGTAGGGAATCTTGTTGCTCATTCAAAAAGTGGACAGTTTCAAGAGAATATGGAAACGGATGCTTTCTATCGTATATTAAAGGGAATTATCTTATTAGGTGCAGCCCCACAGTCCCCAGGAGACTTGGATCTAACGCCTATTGATTATTGTAGTAAAGCACTAGTTAAACTATCAACTCATAGAGAATCTATTGGACAAACATATCATCTCTGTAACCCTAATTGCTTGTCTATTGAGGAACTTACTCAGTTACTGCAATCATTTGGATATGCTATAACTTTGTTGAAGCCAGAGAAATTTAATCAATTTTTATTTAGTGAAAACATGTCAGAAGAACATCAGGAAGCTTTACAACTTATTATTGCGCAACTGGAAGGTAGCAATGTAGAGGGTAAAGTGGTTCGTATCGATTCTCAGAAAACTGTCGAAATATTGAAAAATTTAGGGGTTATTTGTCAAAAACCCGATCGCAATTTAATTTATTCTATTCTAAAATACACTATTGATAAGGAGTTTATCCCGATGCCTAAATTATGGAATATGATTGAACATGAGAAAGAAGAACATCAGTTAATTTATTAAAGGCCAAAGGAGCATAATCAAATGGAAATGAAACTATTCTATTCTCCTGATTTAATTAACGGGTGTATTGATTCTAAGGAGGACATTCAGATGAAAGTAAAACCAATCCGACCTGAGGACTTATTTAACGGATACGTAGGAGCAAATGTAGCATATGCATATCAAGAAATTGGATTGTTTTCATTTTTAAAGCCAGGTTATAAAGTAAAACCTGAGAAACTTGCTATTCAAACGGGTAGCGAGTTCTCTCGGTTAATTGCTTTGCTTAAAGCTGGACATGCATTCGGCTATATTAAAATGCATAACGATGGTTGTGTATCCATAACTGAGATGGGAGAAAATCTTAGAAATCAAATAGGTTATTTTACATGGAGTGTTGGAGGTTATGGTAACCTATTTCGAAACATGGGGAATTTGGCTAAGAATGATATAGAATGGAGTCATTTACGAGATGAGGGTAAAGTAGCTCTTGGGGCAGATATTAATAACCGCTCATTTATGCAACACTTATTATTTGATGTGCTTGATAATCTGAACTTTACCACTATTGCTGATTTAGGGTGCGGTAATGGAGGACGTTTAGTTTCACTTTGTAATCGTTATCCATCTATAAAAGGAGTGGGAATAGATATAAGTGAAGATGCAATTACGTTAGCTAATAAGAATGTCAGTGATCATGGCTTGGAAGACCGTATTAAAATGATTTGTACTAATGTATTAGATACTATTAATACTGACGAATATAACGATGTTTTGAAGGAAGTAGAAATTGTGAGTAGTTTTATGATGTTACATGATCTATATAACATACCTGAGGTATGGCATGTACTGTTCGATCGGTTGAGAGAAAAGTTCCCTAATATTAAATATCTACTAGTGGCTGATACTGTAAAAATGCCTCAAGTTGAGAGTTTGAATGAATTACCGATTTTTTCCGTGGGGTTCGAACTACTTCACTCTTATATGGATGTGAATTTACCAACTAAGGCTGAATATAATGAAGCCTTTACTAAGGCAGGTCTGTCCATTGAATCCTGTATAGAATTTGGGACTCCAAATACCTATCTTTACCTCTTACGCTTTTAATATTACAAATAAACCATAAGAAGGAATGATTTTTATGTTGAAAAAAGAGCAAAAAGTTCAAGAAATACGAGAATTTAAATTAGATGATATTGCAGCAATAGTTTCTATTAATAATAGGGTAAATCCAAAGGTACCAATGACTGTTAAAGGTAGGATCGCTATGGAGGAAAATCGTCATCCAGATAATCCCCTTAAACAATGGGTAGTTGAACGTGATGGTAAAGTAGTTGCTTATGGTGATTCAGGTATTGTTAATGGAACATCCGCGGATGGTACTTTTCATATTGTGGTTATGACAGATCCAGATTACAAAGGTCAAGGATTAGCGACTGCAATACTGGAAAAAAGTATTGAGTTTGCACAGTCTCACGGTGTTAATAAGTTAATAGGGGCGTGCTCGGAAGATGACTCGCATGCCATAAAATGGATAGAGAATAAAGGGTTTGAATTAATTGGTAGAAATGCTGAAATAAATCTAAGTCTCGATTCATTTGAGGGAGGTTCATACACTAACTTCACTAATGAAATGACAAGATCTGGAATTCATTTACGTACTGCCCAACAAGAAAAGAATGAGAAGCAAAATTTTGAATTAGAATTATATGAAACATTAGCACATCCAATTATCAAAGAGATAGTATTGCCTGGTAATGCAACTATAGAGATGGAGTTTGAAGAATTTAAGGCGTTTATTTTTGGAAGCGAAGATTCAAACCATGATAGTCAAGTGTTGGCGCTTCATAAAGGAGAGTATATTGGTTGGTGCTCTTGTTTAACTGGGAGTCGTGATACAGCATACATTAATTTTTTAGGTGTGCGAAATGATTTTCTAAACACTGGTGTAGAACGTGCTATGATCTTACATATTAGTGAGATTGCTAAATCGAAAGGTTTTCGTAAAATCGGAACGCATATTCAGGGGATTAAACAAAATGTTATAGAAGATATGAAAGCAATGGGGTGGATAGTCGATACAGGTCGTATGATTTGGAGTAAAACTCTGATTTAATACAGTACATTATTTTACTTTAGGATTATTTATGGTATTCAATTTGGATAATATTAGAACTTTGCTGTACCTAAAATCCTTGACAGTTAGCGCTGTTCGGCAAAAAACTCTTAAATTAGAAATAAATTATTGATTATTTTAACTGGAGCTCTTGAAAGGAGGCGGTTTTAATGCTTAAGGGTCTTAAGGGATACATAGTCCTTATGATTACTGAAAAATTTTCGAACTTGGGAAGTAGTCTAACCACTTTTGTACTTGCTTATTGGGCGTGGACTACATTTGGAGAACCAGGCGCAATTGCAAAGGTAACAATTTCATTTTTCCTCCCAATGGTTATTGCACAGTCAATAGCAGGGGTTTTTGTTGATCGTCTTAATCGAAAAATGATTCTTATCTCAACTAATACCTTACTGGTTTGTCTAATGCTTTTACTTGCATTTTTAATGAAAAGTGGTGGGTTACTAACATGGCATATTTACTTGGTAGCAATAATCCACGCAATATGTACAGCTTTTCGTAATCCAACATTAATTGCGACAATGGGAATGATGGTTGATCGTAGTAAATTAGCGAAGGTGAGCGGTCTTAATCAGTCGCTAAATGCTGCAGCTTTTATAGGCGGTCCATTGATTGGCGGAATACTTATTGGATTTGTGGGTGGTGCAGGTTTATTGGTAATTGATGCTTGTACTTTCCTTGTCTCAGTGATTGGCGCTATTGTAGTAGCTATACCAAATCCAACGAGTAAAATATCTGAAAAAAATAATAAATTAAATCTTTTCAGAGAAGTTTGGGGTGGCGCACAATTCATAAAAAAAAATCCGAGTTTACTAGCGCTCATTGCATCGAGTACGGTTTTTAGTTTATTTGGTTCTTTTTTAGTAGTACTATTATTGCCGATGTCCTCACTTTTTTGGGAAAAACAGCCAGGCGCTTCCTTTATTGCGGATGTTCTTGGAAATCTAGGTAGTACAGCTAGTTCATTTGACGCACAAGTCAGTGGTGCTATGAATGCAATTTTGTTCCTTGGCGTATGTGTTGGTGGGATAATTATGGCAAGTTGGAATGGATTTAAGAATCGTGTTTTGAGTATAATGATTGGACTTGTAGTCGCTGGGGCCTCCCAAGCAATGGTGTCAAATGAGAATTTATTGATTGCTGGTTTTGCTCTCTTTGTTTGTGGCTTAATGGGTCCATTATATAATGCAACGTGTGAGGTGATCTATTTAAATAAAACTCCTCCAGAACTTCAAGGACGTGTCTTTAGTCTAATAACATTGCTTGGCCAGATTACATATCCTTTAGGTCTAACACTTGTTGGTTTACTAGGTAAATATTATCAGCCCAACATATTGTTACTGTGGAGTGGTATAGCAAGTGTAGTTGCTGTAATTCTATTCTTTATGATTTCTTCTTTACGCTACGTAGATCAGGTAATACCCGATCATAAAGATCAGTGTATAGACAGGCAAGTATCAGATCTGTGATTTATGTAACTAATATGTTTTAATTTGAAAGGGGAATTTACAGTATGAAACCAGAAATTATTCAAGATTTACCTAAAATGAAAGAGGTAGAGGGGCATTTTCATCCAGCCCCCTTCTTATTAACCGAGGAAATGTTTGGAGGGGTTAATGTAGAGATAGCTGGTGGAGAAATTAGTGAATTAGTAGGTAAGCCTGTGGCAAGTCTACACAAACACGATGTGCCAGAGATTTATCTATTATTCTCACCTGAAAAGGGAGGAGCGAAAATTCAAATTGAAGTCGAAGGGGAGGAATACATTGTCGAATCACCTGCGACATTTTACATACCTGCTGGTATGAAACACCGATTTCTGACACTTGAGGCAACTCGAGGAAGTTATTGTCTGGGTGTCCTACTTAATAATTATCGTTAATTTTGAGAGGAGAAGCTAATGCAACAATATAATTTTCTACAATCTTATAATAGTGGGGGGGCTGATTCCCCTAGCCTTTATCGAATGCACCTAAGTGAGAATCCAAACACAATTTCATCAAAAATTAAATGTGCGATTGAAAATGAGTTAAAACAAGCTCATTATTATCCTGATCCAGACTGTACACTTCTTAAAGAAAAAATTGCAAAACATTTTAAAGTTAAGCCCCAAATGGTTATAGTCGGGAATGGGACTGATGAAGTGTTACTTTTGACTGCTCTTGCTCTCTTGGGAGTAAACAAGACAGGACTAACTACTGAATCAACTTTTCCAGGATATAAGGTAGCTACTGCATTAAGTAGTGCCTCTAACCGCTTTGTACCTATGGTTGATTTTCGAGTTTCAGTTGATAAATTGGTGGAGGCTTGCAAAAATGAAGTTGATGCGGTTTTTGTATGTAATCCTCACAATCCAACAGGTACAACAATTGACAAGGAAGAGTTACAACGATTGTTAAAAGAAACTTCTGCAACTGGAGCAGTTCCAATTATTGATGAAGCATATGCCGATTTCGCTGACAACTCATTTTCTTCAGCAATTCCTTATATTCGTGATGGCGGACAGGCAATTGTAATGCGTACATTCTCGAAGTCTCATAGTATAGCTGGTCTACGAGTAGGCTATGCAATTGGTAGTGAACAACTTATTAAAAAAGTGCAACAAGTACGTTCTGCTCTTCCTTTTAGCGTGAATCGTTTAGCACAAGCTGCTGCCATAGCTGCGATAGATGATATAAATTCTTTAAACACAAAATGGGTAAATGAAGTAAAGGAATATTTTTATTCGGAAATGGATCGTATTAAAATAAGCTATATTCGATCACAGACTAATTTTGTATTGATAAAGGTCCCTGGGGAAAATGGTTTGTTCTCACAACGTTTATTAAAAGAATATAAAATTCTTACCCGTGATACTACACCGTTTGGATATGAAGGTCATCTCCGTGTTTCCATGGGGAATTATGAGGAAACACAATATGTATGTAAAGCTATTGAAATTATAGCAAACGAATTAAGATAATTAACTGAAGAGGAGCAAAACTATATGAGGAACCTTGATGACATAACAAGTATAAATTCAGTAGAAATAAAACAATTAGAAACTGCTACTTTCTTACCGCTATTAATCACTCCAAAAAGACCGGATATAGATATTGCTACATTTGTTAAGCAAAATGATGAACTTATAAATAGTTACCTGATCAAATACGGCGGAATATTATTTAGGGGATTTAACGTTGATTCTCAAGAGAAATTCAACCGATTTTTGGATATCAATTGTTCTGAAATATTAGAATATAATGAGTCCTCCTCACCTCGTACTGAGGTAGGAAATAAAGTGTACACATCTACTGATTTCCCTAATGATCAAGTTATTCTGCAACATAACGAACTTTCGTATTCGGCAGTGTGGCCAATGAAAATATGGTTCTGTTCTGTTACTCCAGCTAAACAAGGTGGAGAAACACCAATATCTGATGTTCGTCAAGTCTATAAAAAGTTAGACCCGAAAATCCGTGATATATTCTCTCAAAAAGGATGGATGCTAGTACGAAATTATGGTGATGGTTTTGGATTACCATGGCAAGAAGTCTTTCATACTGAGAATAAAAAAGAAGTTGAAAAATATTGTGAGAGGCATAGAATACAAGTGGAATGGAAAGATGGTAATCGTTTGCGTACAAGTCAAATAAGAAAAGCAATTCGTCAACACCCTATCAGTGGAGAGTTCGTATGGTTTAATCATGCTGCTTTTTGGCATGAATCAAGCTTAAAAGCTGATATCCGCGAGATGCTTATTAGTTTATTAGGGCGTGAAGGATTACCTTATAATACTTACTACGGTGATGGCACTCCAATTGAAGACTCGATTATTGAAACTATTCGGGAAGTTTATGATTCGGAAACAGTTATGTTCCCATGGAAAAAAGGAGACTTGCTGATGTTAGATAACATGTTAGCTGCTCATGGAAGGAATTCATACATAGGTGAGCGCAAAACATTGGTCTCTATGGGAGAGCCTTATGATTCAAGGGAATTGCTATAAACTTTAGGGTTTAATATTTATCATAGTAGATCTCCTAATTTCCTGAGTAGGGAAGGTGAGTTAAATGTTAAAGATATTAGCATCTAGATTGACGAGCCAAGTAACAGAATATGAATGGAACAATCTTTTATCATGTGTTGATAAAAAAAAACAAGACCAAATAAATAGTTTTGTAAAGTGGGAAGATGCGCAAAGATCACTTTTAGCAGAAATTATGATAAGGCTATATGTCATTAAAACTTTGAAAATGCCTAATGAAGATATTCAATTTATGCATAATGATTATGGAAAACCTTTTTTAAAAAACATTGCAGAATTTCACTTTAACATCTCTCACTCAGAAGATTGGATTGTTTGTTCTATACATCATGGGCCTGTGGGAATTGATATTGAGAAAATCGTACCTTTTAATTTAGAGATTGCAAAACAGCTCTTTTCTGAGATAGAGTACATGGATTTGTTGGAAAAAGATGAGAAGGAAAGGTTGTCTTATTTTTTTGAATTATGGACGGCTAAAGAGAGCTATGTTAAAGCAGTTGGCAAAGGATTATCAATACCTTTAAATTCCTTTTCTTTGAAAAAGTATTCTAGTGAGGGTTTCACTGTTATTAATAAGGATAATAAATAGTCTCTGAAGCAATATTTTTTAGAGCAGAATTATAAACTATGTGTATGTTCTAAAGAAGACTTTGATCTTTCTACTAATATAATAAAAAAAGATGCAAAAGAAATATATAAAGAAATGATTGCATATTCGGAGAGAGAGTTCTAATATGTACTGAATATGCAGAATAATCAAATAGGACCGGATAGCTTTTTTATTTCTATCTGGGGTTTCTTAGAATTTTTAATGAGGTGAAGTAAGATGGATAAAATTCGTTTGTTTTGTTTCCCGTATGCTGGGGGATCATCAAATATATATATGAAATGGAAGAAATATTTAGCTAACTCAATTGAATTATGCCCTATTGAGTTAGCTGGTAGAGGTAAAAGATATTCCGAACCTCTAAATGACAGTATTGAAGAAATTGTTGACGATATATACGAAAAGATTAAGCTCGATGTTGACCAATCCCCATATATGTTGTACGGACATAGCATGGGAAGTTTGATTGCTTTTGAATTGAGCCACAAGCTTCAATCTAGCAATCATATATCACCACTTAATATATTCTTATCTGGAAGAAAGGCACCCCAATTTAATATAAATAAAAAATCCTATCAATTATCAAATGATGAGTTCAAAGAGTTAATTTATCAAATTGGAGGTACCTCTAAAGAAATATTAAATGATCCAAACTTTTCCGATTTGTTTCTTCCGATTCTAAGATCTGATTTTAAAGCAGTTGAAACGTATGTCTATAAGGAGAAATTTGAGAAATTAAATAGCGATTTATCTCTGATGATTGGAAAAGAGGATGAAATAGATATAAACGAAATTATTCCTTGGCGGGAACTAACGAGAAGGGGCTCTACAGTATATAGATTTAATGGAGGCCATTTTTTTATTCATGAAAATACAGTAGAAATAACGAATATAATCAACAAAACTGCAAACGATTTTATAAAGGCTTCAGGTAGTGAAGATTGCTGTCTTCCTACTATGTAATAGATTAAATGTTTATATTAGAGCGGGTTCATGGAGAGATAATCTAACGTGGTCGGCCTTAGATTCATATATAAGCCTATCGGCAGTAACGAGTATGAATGCTTCATAAAGTGTATATAGGAGAGAGGGAATTTGATTAGTTGATTGTAGTAAATGGAAATTCCTTTTGTTTTTCGTCTATGCATCCTGTAAATTTGATAAGTCTTCAAAAGGATCCGTTCGAGGTTTCACTTCATTTTACAAGATTCCAAAAAGTGAAAAAGGAACATAACTGAAATGTAAAAAAAATTTTAAAAACATGTGAATGAGTTGAAACGAATTACAGCACAGATAAGTTCATTATTAGATAATGAAAAACTAGTAAATATCAATTGCGTTTTTTACAAGATGCTATATATGTATATGGTAGAGTGCCGAATAACATTATTCCGGATGCGGTTCTGTTACAAGGTTTGAAAAAAGTATAAAAAGGATAGGGAAAACGACTTATCTATGAGAACATTATAAAAATCTTTGTGAATTTATTGTGTCTGGAACCATTTTGAAAAAGAAAATAAATAGCACGCAAGTAAAAAAGTTATTAGAAAAGAACATGACTGATACAATATCTGGGTTTGAAAATAAGAGTAATGGAGAAAAATTCGATGCAAAATTAACCTATGATTTACAAAAACAACGTATTACGTTTATAACAGATAAAAAGAAATGATATTGTAAAATCTTAAATTTCATATATAAAATTAATAAGAATTATGGTTCTGGTGCAAAAACTTCAAAATATCTAAAAAAAGTCTTTCAGACTTGGACATACTGATACTAGTACTCTAAAAAAGGATGTGATTGGTATGGAAAAGCAAAATCTATTCAAGTGGAAACATTATCAACCGGATATTATTTTATTAACCGTGAGATGGTACCTACGGTACAACCTCAGTTTTCGTGATTTAGTCGAAATGATGGAAGAACGCGGGCTACCCCTGGCTCATACAACTATCATGCGATGGGTTCATCAATATGGTCCCGAATTAGATAAGCGAGTACGACGTCATCTTAAGTCAACCAATGATTCTTGGCGAGTCGATGAGACGTATGTGAAAGTCCAAGGTCAATGGATGTACCTATATCGTGCTGTTGATTCAAAAGGATATACAATTGATTTTCATTTAAGCAAAACAAGAGATCATAGGGCTGCAAAGCGTTTTTTCAAGAAAGCTTTGCAGTCTTTTCATGTTTCAAAGCCCCGTGTGATTACAGTGGACAAAAACCCGGCCTATCCTATAGCGATTGAAGAGTTGAAGACAGAGAAAAAGATGCCTGTAGGCATCCAAATAAGGCAAGTAAAATACCTGAATAACATTGTAGAGCAAGATCATCGTTTTATTAAAAAGAGAGTTCGTTCAATGTTAGGATTGAAATCTTTTCGTACAGCTAAATCTATTCTTTCAGGAATAGAAGCGATGCATATCATTAAAAAAGGCCAACTTATTTTACGGGACAAGTCTGTCCAAAATGAAGTGAAGTTTATTCATCAACTATTCGGAATGGCTGCATAAGAATAGATTCCATTAGGAATCTATATACCTCTTTCAAATAAATACAATCTTTGCACCAGAACCAGGGTTTGAAAGACTTGTATCAATAGAGTGTACTCTATTGATATAAGTGAAGTAGACTGAAAAAATCATAGTTAGGAGTGTCTCATAAGACTTGTATCAAAAATGAGGTGATATTTTGCGGAAAATCGGTTATATACGTGTCAGTTCTACTAGCCAGAATCCTTCAAGACAATTTCAGCAACTGAACGAAATCGGAATGGATATTATTTTTGAAGAAAAAGTTTCTGGAGCAACAAAGGATCGCGAACAACTCCAAAAAATGTTAGAGGATTTACAGGAAGATGACATTATTTATGTTACAGACTTAACTCGAATCACTCGCAGTACACAAGATTTATTTGAGTTAATCGATTGCATACGGAGAAAAAAGGCCAGTTTAAAATCATTAAAGGATACCTGGTTAAATTTATCAGAAGATAATCCATACAGCCAATACTTTTTCAAAAAAGCGTTTGGCTGTTATGGTATCTCTTGATGTATTTAAACAGTATTATGTTCCATTAATAATTCTAGCGAGGGTTTTATGTCAAAATATTGATGATACTCCATATACACATTCTTCAATTGGCTTAAATTAGTTTTGCATGCATCTTTAGGCATGAAGTTTGAGTCATTTCCAATGTTCAAAAGAAAGATTTGATTTTTATCCGTTTGCTTCTACTGCTCCACCGTTCTTCCTTTGTCCCAACTCTTGATCTAATAACAATAAAGCAGCTGGATTATCCTTTGCTATTTTTAACCGTTCTACTATAGTTAAGGTTTGATTTTCCTCTTCAATTTGTTCCCTTAAAAAAGCTAGAATAATAATCAGGGTTTGAGAATCTACTTGAGTAATATAATCATAAGCTTGCCGGTATGCGTTTGTTACAAAACGTTCATGTTCTAACGCCTTCTCAAAAGTTTCTAGTGGTGTACCAAAATCTGCAGATTGTGCTGGTATTGCAAGTATTTGTACGATTCCATCTTTTCCTGCTAAGTAATCAATAAGCTTCAACATATGTTTTCGCTCTTCGTCCGACTGAAGCTTTAGCCAATGTGCCATACCAGTATAGTTTTTACGATTCGCATCGGCAGACATGGCTAAATAGATGGAAGACGATAAATTTTCGAGTTGAATTAAATTATTAAGCAGCTTTTGAACTTCTTCCTTAATCATTTGAATCACACCTTTTAGTTATTTGTCACAAAGTATCTTATGAAACTATTTTTTATACGGTTAATAACTAAGGTTTCTATTTGATTAGGTATCCCCGTAGTCCCTCCGGTCTCAGCTAATAGAAGTTACTCAGTTATTCCATAAAAGGGCGCTTTAATAAAGCCTATGATTCGGGGGTTAATATATTAAATATCCGTTTTATCAAAAGTAATCTCATACTTCTTCATCTTCTTATACAAATTAGCGCGCGACATTCCTAATTTTTTTGCCGCAACGCTTTTATTCCCATAAGTCTTTTGCAAAGTTTGAAGAATGCGTGTTTTCTCAAGACTTTCTCTTTCATCAGTGAGTGAGGGCATAGCTTGGTTAACAGGTGGTGAAAAAGATTTTGCTTGCGGCAGTAGCTTGAGAATGTCTGATTCGTATATTTCGCTGCCTTCATGAAGAACGATCAGTCTTTCTATGATATTACGTAACTCGCGGATGTTACCTGGCCAAGAATATTTATTTAATCGTTCAGTTGCCTCTTGATGAACGAAAGGGGTTGGTTTGTTATATTTGAAAGAAAATTCTCTGAAGAAATGATGAGCTAAGTAGGAAATATCGTCCGTTCGTTCCCGAAGTGGAGGGATGCAGACAGTAAATACGTTGAGTCGATAAAATAAATCAGATCGGAAGGTTCCATTTAATACCATATCTTCTAATATGCGATTTGTTGCGGCGATAATTCTGACGTCGATTTTCTTAGCTGTTTGTCCTCCGATTCGATAAATCTCTTTTTCTTGTAACGCTCTAAGTAGTTTCACTTGCATATCAAGTGGGAGTTCACCTACTTCATCTAGAAATAAAGTACCTCCGTCTGCTAACTCTATTTTTCCAGGTTTGCCTCCTTTAGCGGCTCCGGTATATGCTCCTGATTCATAACCAAATAACTCGCTCTCAAACAAAGCATTAGGAATGGCACCGCAATTAATCGGAATAAATGCTTTCTTACTTCTCAAACTTGCCTCGTGGATCGCTTGTGCAAAAAGCTCTTTTCCAACACCGCTTTCCCCAGTAATCAAAATGGTCGCATCTGTCTTCGCTACTTTTTTCATGTCATGAATGATGTGCTGGATTGCCAAGTTATTTCCTTTTATATTGCTGAAGGGATCGTCTCTATTATTTTGAATCATTTGTTGTTTTAATTGCTGTAATTCTTCAGATGTAGAGGATAACTTTTCATTTAATTTAATCGTAGCGGTAATATCTTTTTCTACAGACATAGAGCCAATTAGTTCATTGCTTTCATTATAAATGGGAGTTGTACTAATCAATACATGCTTATCTGGGCGCGGGAGGTGATAAATATCCCGAACAGGTTGCTGACTCTCAAGAACTTTTAGGTTCATAATATCTTCTTTTAAGAAAAATTCCTGAACATTTCTTCCGATAATATCTTCCTTCTTTATGTTATACATTTTTTCTGCTGCTTCATTCCAATACAGCATGACGCCTTTCGTATTTACAATAGAAATCGCTTCTTCTACAGAAGAGAGAAGTGTATGCAATGTAGGAATCGCAAAGGTATCAGATTGTTTCATAACATATCCCCCAATGATTTTAAATCGTATACAAAAGTAGACACTCGTAGACAGATTTGTTGCTAAAAGGATACAACTTTTTTGAAACAATGTAAATGAAATTGATTGAATGTTAATAATATTAGGCTAATTTTCGTTTGGCACGATACTTGCTAATAAAAAAGCAAGACACTTTTAAAATACAAACACGGAGGAGATAGAAATGAAGATTAGCAAAATATACACAACAATTGATGCACACGTAGCGGGGGAACCATTACGTATTATTACAGGCGGAGTGCCGGAGATAAAAGGGGAAACGCAATTAGAAAGAAGAGCTTATTGTATGGAACACTTGGACCATCTTCGCGAAGTTTTGATGTATGAACCGAGAGGGCATCATGGGATGTATGGTTGTATCATTACGCCGCCGGCAAGTCCTCATGCTGATTTTGGGGTATTGTTTATGCATAATGAAGGCTGGAGTACAATGTGCGGCCATGGAATTGTTGCGGTCGTCACAGTAGGAATTGAAACTGGCATGTTCGAAGTGACAGGCGAAAAACAAAAATTCATTATTGATAGCCCGGCAGGAGAGGTGATTGCGTACGCAACATATAGTGGAAACCAAGTAGAATCCGTATCATTTGAAAATGTTCCTTCTTTTGTTTACAAAAAAGATGTTCCTATAAAAATTGATGGCTATGAATTTCAAGTAGATATTGCTTTTGGAGGAGCATTTTATGCTGTTGTCGACAGTAAAGAATTCGGTTTAAAAGTGAATTTTAAAGATTTACCTACCATTCAAACGTGGGGCGGGAAAATTAAACATCACATTGAAAGTCAAATGGAAGTAAAGCATCCTCTTGAAGAAGATTTAAAAGGAATATATGGCGTTATCTTTTCCGATGAACCAAATGAAAAAGATGCAACGTTACGAAATGTGACCATTTTTGCTGATGGGCAAGTAGATCGTTCTCCTTGTGGAACAGGCACTTCCGCAAGACTTGCAACTCTTTTTGAAAAGGGTGCTTTGCAGAAGGGAGAAAGTTTCATCCATGAATGTATCACTGACGGACAATTTATCGGAGAAGTATTGTCCGTGACAAAAATAGATGAGTACGAGGCAATTGTTCCAAAAGTGACTGGTCAGGCATTTATTACAGGATTCCATCAATTTGTAATGGATCCGAGAGATCCGTTAAAGCGGGGGTTTTTATTGGTTTAATGTTTTATGAAGAGGTTGCCTGTTGGGGTGGCCTCTTTTTTATTTGGGGTTGGGGGGCGGAATTTGTCGGCTGGTCGATATGTTGCGTCGAATCTCTGATATATTGGATAGAATGTTCGATATCATTTTATTTAGATGAATATAAATTGTAATCCAACAATTTAGCTTTGAAGGAAAAGTAGAGTGGCATATGGAACAAAATAAACATGGTGAAATATGCTATTATTTTCATATAAAAGTGCGCAAAAAAGATACCGTGGCAAGAGTGGAAGTGGTGTATCTGGTGGAGAGTTCATGATGGCTATATATTTTGTGTATTGTTTATAATGACTTTTATAAGCTATGAAAAAAAGAAGGTGTTTCAATATGTTGATAAACAAAATCGTATTAGATCTGATTGGGGAAATTAAAAAAACTGATCTTTGGAGAGTAATGCCTCCTGCTGAAAAGGAACGTTTAGAAGAAATTATAAAGTTTGTCGGTGGACAAGATATAGATAAAGTAAGAGAGGGAAAGCCTGTGAAACCCGCTATCTATCAATTTAAAGTTACATTAAAGGGAATTCGCCCACCGATTTGGAGAAGATTTCTGATCGATAATCAAATGACATTTGTAGAGTTACATGACATTATTCAAATTGTAATGGGATGGCAAAATTCTCATTTATATCGTTTTGACACTGGAGATGCGTATGTTGAAATCCAAGACGATTCATTTGATTTCTTCCCACCTTCTGTTGAAACATACGATGCACAAGAAACACAGGTAGGAGAATTAATAACAGAAGAAAAACAAAAATGTGTATATACATATGACTTCGGTGATGATTGGGATCACCAGCTAGTACTAGAGGAAATATTACCAATTGATGAGAAGATTACTGTTCCTACATGTCAAAAAGGAAAGCGCGCGTGTCCACCTGAAGATTGCGGAGGCATTTACATGTATAACGAAATCCAAGCAGCATTAAAAGGTGAAGGTGAGCTAGACGAAGGAATGGAAGAATGGCTCGGAGAATTTGATCCAGAGGAATTTGATTTGGCGTTTGTTAATGGGGTTTTGGAGATGTATGCTGCTGGGGAAGTAATATATGGTGGAAATGATGAGGGAGAGTGAGGGTATGGCGCAAGCTGTCTCATTACAAGATTTGTGTAAGGAATTAGAGAAAGAAGAATTGATTGCATTAGTGAAGCATTTGGCAGATCAGTATATGGATATTGATATGGCTGTAATGGAATGGTATGCATTACAGAAGGGAACTGAAAAGAAAGAACCTGTATCAAATAAGCTACTTTGGGAATATTGGGACAGAGCAGAAGCGATTATTAGTGACTTTAACGATTACGGCGGTGAACCTGAACATCTTGAATATGATGTTTATGAATATTTGGAGAAAATGACGGACGTATTATCTCAGTATTCGATTTCTACTGAAGAGAAAAAGTTACTCATTAATAGAGTGTTTACGCAATATGCAATCGGTAATTCTGGATTTGATGATGTGCTAACGGACAAAATCTATGAAATATGTGAGTCTGATTCGGATTGGAGGCATGTGGTTCAGTTACTTCAAAAACACCCTAGTGATTGGAATCGAACGCTTATTATGCGCATTTATAAAGATCAATTACAAGATGGAGAAGCGTATTTAGAGTTGCGCTTACAATCTTTAAAATATGGGATGGACTATTGGGATTTAGTAACATATTACCTGTCACAAAGTCAAATCGATCAAGCAGTTGAGGTAGCAGAAGCAGGAGTAGAGAACGGACAAGGTAGACAAACAGAATTATTCGCATTTCTATTTGATTACTATGCGGAGCAAGAGAAACTGAATCAATTGCAAGCTTTAATAGACCGTGCTTTCCAGAAGCAATCAGATATTGACCTAATACGTGACCGCGCATTTATATACTTTAAACAGAAGAATGATTATGAAGAGGGAAAAAACATTTTAATACGAGCATTTCGCACGGATTATCGCGGTAAAAGCCATGCTGAAGACTTCCATTTCATGAAAGAGCACCTTTCAGCTGAAGATTGGGCAGAAGTACAAGATGAGATGATAGGAATTGTTCAAAAAGAAAGTACAAAGGATTACTTGGAAATTTGTTATGACAGTGAAATGTATGAGGAGATATTAGAAGTCATTTTAGATACTAGAAGAATAGCGTTTGAATCTCCCTATACAAACTTTGATGACTTGGCAGATAAACTCATAGACAAGTACCCGAGGGAAATTATTGAATACTATTGGATCAAAGGCTGTCTTCTTATCCAAAACGGCAATCGCAAACGCTACAAGCAAGCTATAAAACACTTCAAAAAAGTAAAAGATATTTACGAAACGAAACTACAAGAACAAGACGTATGGAAAAAACGTCTAGAAGCACTAAAAATACAGCATAAAACGAAGCGAGCATTGTTAGATGAGCTGAGAGTAATTGAATGAATGAAGGAGCTATTTCAGTTTGAAATAGCTCTTTTTTGTGTTTAGAGTCGCGAATTTTGTCGTTTGGCCGATATATGGTGAGAAATGGTCGATATATTTGGAAAAGCGCTGATATATTTGAAGGAACGGTCGATATCGTTTTATTGATTATGATGGCTATGCGAATGTATGTTCTTTTTGAGGCGTTTTGTAGTACAATTGAAGACAGATGATAGGGAAGAAAATCTTACTGCAAGAAAAATATATAATCTATTAAAATTGGACTAGGCATAGTTATAAATGATACGTCTACTCCGCGAACATAAATGATTACAGCCAGGTTTACCATAACTTCATATAGAACATGCCTCCATGTAGATTGAATCCCGATCATAAGTAAGGAACAGAAATATAATGTTTAAAATTCCAAAAAATGAAAGAGGATGATTGTAATGGGAGAAAAAGCAATCGATTTGCTTCTTTCTCATATGATTATGGATGCTATAGACGAGCATGTCGCTTTTAAATGGGAACCTATAAAAGAACCGTGTATCAATTCGTATACGGGAAGAGTAAGCTATGATTATTCTGGGGAAGCCAAGAAAATGACAAAAGAGGATCTAAAAGAGATTGAAAAGACATTGGGGGGAAATAATGTTTCCGTTAATTTTGATTCTAAATTGGCCGAGCTGTTAGGTACAATTCATATTAATAGCTGGACTGCCACTTATACATCAAACTTCGGAAAACATTGGATCAGTTTTAGAGATTTAGTTGAGGAAAAGTATAATGAATGGAAGCATGCTAACTTTGAATTGTCTGATGAAGAAGGTGAGGAAATAAACGAAGAGTTAGCAGAAGAGCTAGATGATTTGTTTTTTTCCTTTTTACGGGATACTTCTCATGAAATTTATTTAGCTAAGCTGTTGAAAAAAATGGAATAATTATATGTTGAAAGCCCGGCAATAGCTCTTTGGTACCATTCATTATATACGACGGGTAGGTTTGTGTGCAGTTTTACAAGAATGAGTGTAACTAACTATTTTGTTGCCCTTGCTTCGTGCAGGGAGAATAGAAGTAAATCCGAATTTAGAACAAGGCCATCGTCATATGGCATTAAAGATGATTAAGTTAGTAGGTTTAGATAAAGAACCGTCGGATAATCCAAATGTCAATGCAGAGCAAAAGGATAGAAGATGGAGAGAAAGAAGAGATGCATGGCAAGTAGCAGAGAGCGCTCTAGATCGTTTGAAACGAAATGATTCTATAGACTTTAGAGAACAAATAGTTGAAACGGCGATAGCGAGAGGGTATTTTTCTATTTGGATGAGTGTTTTTATAAATGATTTAGAGATGTTAAAACTACTCCTGAGAGGCTTTATAGGTACTGCTATTGAATGTTATGATGACAATGGTAACTATTTAAAAAGGGATTAAGATGCGTTTTAAAATATATTGTAACTGTATGAAATAGGCCCCTTTTGCTTATATCTTTATCTAATAATAGCTCCAAAAACTTCATTGTTAAAGTAAATGATCAAAACTTATTAGTAAATAAAATTGGAAGCTATGAAGGTTCTATATTTCAAGTATTCAAAAACACAGGCACAAACAGTTTTTGAGTACATACGGATGGAGATTGGAGCATTACAATAGAAATAGGAAACAAGTAGAAGGAGATTCCTTTAACTGTATTAGGGCCTCATATACGATGTTTTCATAAAACCAGACAGGCCATGATTATTTATTTCGTGGCCTGTTCTGTTTTACAATCCCTTTGTGGCATTATGATTTTTAGGATTTTTTAATTTTGGAAAATTTAAAGAGTGGATTCGTAGTTTTTTGGAAGATGAGTTATTATAGGTAGGGTTTAGAGTGTTTTGTGAAGTGAGAAGAGAGTACCTCTTAATGATAGAAAGATAAGCGGAATTCCAACTTTTCAGCCGAAAGTTGGAGTTTTTTTATTCAATATACTGATGTTTATTACTTCTACATTACTGCTAGAAAATGTAAACAATCAAGAAAGATTTCTTAACTTAAAAATCCCTTGATAAACAAGGGGTTTTTAAGCTGAATTATCGTTTTAAAATAGCTATTTATGACATTTAAGAGTGCCTTGAACCAGAGTTGCGAGTAGCTAGCGTATTTTCATCGTCTAGCTCAGCTTCGATGTGAGAGGTTTTCGATGACTCAGCCATACGCCAATAAGTGATGAAGCTGATGGCAATACAACCAGCTACATAGAAGTAGAAAAGCGACTCGTGTCCAATGCTCTTCAACCATAACGCAATGAACTCCGCCGTCCCGCCGAATACCGCAACAGTGATTGCGTAGGGGAATCCCACGCCAAGGGCACGGATTTCAGTTGGGAAGAGCTCGGCTTTCACGATCGCATTGATGGAAGTATAACCGGTAACAATAATGAGACCTACCATCATAAGCAAGAAAGCAACGATAGGGTACTTCGTCTGCTCCATGATTAGGAACAGTGGTACTGTCAGTAAAGTTCCGAGGATGCCGAAACCAATCAATAGCGGACGTCGTCCAATCCGATCGGACAACATACCAGCGAGTGGTTGGAGTACGACAAATACCAAGAGGGCAATAAAGTTAATCCAACTAACAACTTCCTTAGGAAGACCTACAGTATTCACCATGAACTTCTGCAAATACGTCGTGTAAGTATAGAAAGCAACAGTTCCACCAAGCGTTAGCCCGACTACTGTCAGCACTGCCTTAGGGTGTTTCATTAAAGCCCGAATGGTTCCAGCGTTCTCCCGGCTTTCAGAACCCATTTTTGAGAATTGCTCCGATTCATCCATCGTGCGACGCAGCCACAATACAGCTACTGCTCCCATTGCTCCGATAATGAAAGGAATACGCCAGCCCCAAGATTTCATATCCGGTTCGCTGAGTATTTGCTGGAGGACAATCTGAACGCCTAGTGCTACCAGCTGTCCAGCAACGAGTGTTACATACTGGAAGCTTGAGTAGAAACCGCGGCGGCCGCTGCTGGCCATCTCGGACAGGTATGTAGCCGAAGTTCCATATTCTCCACCTAACGACAACCCCTGAAGCAGACGTGCGAGAACTAGAATAATAGGGGCCAGTATACCAATGGTGCTATAACCTGGAGTACAAGCAATGATCAGAGAACCACCGGCCATGATGGTGATAGAAAGCGTCAGTGCAGCCCGGCGGCCGTGACGATCAGCATAACGGCCCATCAGTAGGCTTCCTAGCGGGCGCATCAAGAAGCCTACGGCAAAGATTGCTGCCGTGTTAAGCAGTTGACTGGTCGAGTCTCCCTTGGGGAAGAACTCTGCTGAGAAATACACGGCGAAAGCAGAATAGACGTACCAGTCGTACCATTCAATCAGATTTCCAACTGAACCTTTGAAGATGTTTCCTGTAATGCGCCTTGTATTGGCGCGATTGGTGGATTGAGACATGATTAAACCCTCCTTTGAACAAAGTTTGTTTTCTACATTTGAAAACTATTGGGTATGTGCACACTCTAGTTTCATGCCAGCGTTGGTCTTTGCTAATCCATCGACCTCCCTATTCAATTGAAGTAATTTGAAAAGCATCATTATGGATTAAGTATGAAAGCGTATAAATATAAATAAATTATATATATTTATCTGAAAATTCTCAATATAATGGGGATTAATTCTCTTTTTAGGTAAGCAAAGTGTTTGGAATCAATCTGGCGGAGTTTGAGTTTTTTTGTATGAAAATAAAGAGAAAGTTGTAAATGTTTTAATTGATAAGTGAATTGATGTGGCGACACTGGCCTTGTTAGAAGGGGGAAGAACAATACAAAGTAGGAAGAAATGTTATTCACTCATATGTTATAGCGTATCATTTTTCTTTTATATATAGTTTGTTAAAATAGTAGTAATTGTAATTAATTGTAACTGCGGAGGTAAAAATGTTAGAGAAACTTATAATTGAAATTGCTAAAATAACTAATCAAGTTAATGATATAAATACTAATAAATCTTATTTGATTATAAAGACAGATGATAAAGGGCTATACGTTGAAACAGAACTTTTACGTGAGAAGTACAAAAGGGGAGAAGAATTACAGCCATATTTTATGATAACTTTTGAGCTTTTTCAGCAAGCTTGGCAAGATTTTATAAAAGTCCGCACAGCAACTGCTGAAGATTTTTTGCAAGCAAACGGACAGAGTGCTTTTTTGATGGCTTTCTTTGCACAACTTCCTTTTGTGAAAGTTACAACACTTAACAATACAAAAGTCATTACATTCAAGGAATTTCAAACGGATGATTTACCATGTGAGCAATACGAGAAAGTGGTGACGTTTTTAGAAGAGATAATGAATGGTACATATGATCCTAAGAAGTTGCATCAGCAAATGGGTGGGAATTCATATAGAGTTAAATCTGGGGGACGTCAAGATTTGAGATTATTAGGGTTTTTAGATGAATATCATGAAATTCATATGAAACTATTAAATGAATATATTCAATCAAAAAATAGGGATGCTTTTATTCAAAAGTTAGCTTTAGAGCAAGAATATTTTCGAATTGCCCTATTTGTACTTGAGATTTTAGTGAACGCTTCAAAGTCTGAAAAGAAAGAGGCTTTAGTGAATTTAGGAATGACGATTGTCCGAAATTCACTAGGGGATAATTTAATGCTTGAGTCAGTAGCCAAGAAACGTACTCATAACTTGTTAATGTGGCTTGAAAAGATAGGGTTAATTAACGATAGCTGGGTTCCAGTTGAACAATATTTAGAAGAGAATAGTAAAGAGGACGATATGATGAATAGTAACTTACGTGAAAAGTTTTTAACTGTTATGCATGAATATTTAAAAGCGAGAACAGAAAAATTTGCAGGTCATAAACTTGGTTCAGTTGTTCGAAATGAAATAACAACGGAGATAACTCGTTTATCTTTTATCGATCATAATCAGTACGTTGTTACGGGCTCAGTTGGACAAGGGAATTGGGCCGCTGTGCCATGGCTTGCTATCATGAATAAAGACATTACGACATCGACGCAGCGAGGGTATTATATCGTTTATTTATTTAGCGAAGATATGAAGCAATTATATTTAACGCTAGCGCAAGGAGTAACTGAAACTTCTAAAGAAGAAATGGAAGAAATTAAACAAGAAATCCGTCAACATATACATATGTCTACAAAAGTGAAAAAAGATGATGGGATTTTCCTGGGTACAAGTCCAAAAGCAAAAGGCTATGCAAATTCAACAGCGGCATACATTGTATATGATGGTAATCAAATGCCAAGTGAAGCAGAATTAGTGGAAGATTTAAAAGAAATGCTTAGCTATTATGAGGGATACATTTCCTTTAGAGAGAAAGGGAATAATCGTGCAATGATTTACGAGCAGCAAAAAGAAATGGATTTGAATGGGAAGGAAATTGTAGATCATGTATCTTCTTATATGAAAAGCAAAGGTTTCTATTACGATAAGCAAGATATTATTAACTTTTTCCTTTCTTTAAAAACGAAGCCTTTTGTTATTTTGTCTGGTATTTCAGGGACAGGAAAAACAAAAATTGTTCAGTGGTTCGCTGAAAGTTTAGGGGCAACTGAGGAAAATGGACAGTTCACGTTGATTCCTGTGCGGCCTGATTGGAGTGATAGTTCGGATTTACTTGGCTATGTGAATATTAAAGGGGAATTTCAAGAAAGACCGTTAATTCAAGTTCTTGAAAAAGCAGCAGAGAATCCGGACAAGCCTTATTTTGTTGTGCTTGATGAGATGAATTTAGCACGTGTAGAGTACTATTTCAGTGATTTTCTAAGTGTTATTGAAAGCCGAAAATGGGAAGGGAGAGAGATTGTTACATCGGCGGTTCTTCCTGAATCGATTGTTGGGAAACGAATTACGATTCCGTCAAATGTGTACGTTATTGGAACTGTCAATATGGATGAAACAACACATCCGTTAAGTAAAAAAGTACTGGATCGTGCGAATACGATTGAATTTAATCAAGTGAAGTTAGATTCCTTTGAGTTTTTAATGGATGCAGAAGAAGTGCAGGCAAAGCGTGTTTCTAATAATTCCTTGACAGCCACGTTTCTTCATTTAAAAGAATGTTTTCAGCTCAATAAAGATCTCGTGAAGAAAGTATCTCATATTTTAATTGAAATCAATGAAATTCTTGAACTGATTGGAGCACAAGTGGGGTACCGGATACGTGACGAAATTTGCTTTTACATGGCTTACAATGAAAAAAGTGAACTATTATCGTTTGATGAGGCGTTAGACTATCAGATGTATCAAAAGATCTTACCGCGTATTGCAGGAAGTGATAGACGGACAGAAGAGGCATTAAAGAAATTATATACGCTATGTACAAATCAAGAGTTTGATAACGAAGATGCTATGTCTTATGCGAAGTATCCTCGTTCTGCTAAGAAGTTGTCTCATATGTTAAGGAGGTTCGAGTATGATGGCTTCACCTCTTTCTGGATCTAATAGTGATATAGAACTAGTTAAGATTGAAACAGCGAATTTGTCATTGACGATCAAAGGGAATCCCTATCATGAAAAATATGAGAATTTAAAAAAACATCAATCAATTGGTTCAGATGAAATGATGCATTTTCATGTGTCTGGAGAAGTAGAATCTATCTTGGTATATGATGCTCGGTTACAAAAGCTTAGTGAATTAGCCGAGCACCCTCCTATCTTTTTTGAGAATAGGAGTTATCAGCTTGTAGTTGTTCCTAAAAATAATCAGGAATTGTCTTTTCACCATGAACATCCATCTCTTCGAAAGGCAATTAGCTCTACGCAAATGGGCTCATTGAAACTATTAATGGGGAATCTCTCATTTCCAAATGAAGTAGGTTATACAACATTTGAAATTCAGGATGATAAAAAATCTCTATTAACAGTCACATTAGAGATTTATCCATCGAAGCTCGATTACAAAGATGACTATCGAGCGTTATTGGAAGAAGTGAATGATGAAATTTATAATTTGGCATTTCATTTATTGAAAAGGACTTACTTAGGAGCATCAACAATCTATGCTACAAACCCATCTAAGAGTGAATTTTACCGTATTTTAAATGATTCGTTTCATAGATTTATGAAGGCAATTTCTCATATTAAGAGGCAACCGCACCATACACTTATTACGCGTCATCAGCTCGTACAAGGAGAAAAAATTCGTAGGCTAGATTCTGTTGGGATGAATTACTTACGGAAAAGGCCGCACTTGTTTCAAGGGGTAGAGGCAAATATGGTTCCATCTAAAGGAATCACAGCGTATAAGGAAGTATCCTACGATACATTGGAAAATCGTTTTATTAAATGGATGATTCAGAGAGTGGTACATAAAATCGATGGTTTACTTACATCTTTGGAAAAGGATTCTGGATTTAAGAGTTTACCAATTGATGACGGTCTTATTCAAAACGTAAGAAAAATGAAATCTCGAATGAAAAATGAGTTGAATGATCCATTTTGGAATGGGATCGGAAAACTGGATCGTTCCGTCTTTTCACTTGTCATTCAAATGGCATCTGGTTATAGGGATGCGTATCAAATTTTTCTAATGTTATCGAGAGGTCTAACACTAAGAGGACAGATCTTCAAAATGTCTGTTAAAGATGTCGCAAGATTGTATGAATATTGGACGTACTTAAAGCTTGGACAAATTCTATCTAAAAAGTACGTAACGGTGGATCAAGATGTTATTAAAGTTCGGCAAGATGGACTATATGTGACGCTGGATGAAAGCAAAACTGCAAAAAGAACATTTCGGCACCCTGAAACAGATGAAGTGATCGAGCTTTATTTTCAAAAGAGAAATAACGCATTACCAACTGTCACGCAAAAGCCAGATACAATGCTTGCTATTGAGAAGAAAGGGAAAACTTATCAATATCAATATGTTTTTGACGCTAAATATCGAATCGATTTTGCTAAAAGTGATTCCCATTATAAAAGACAGTATGGAACGCCGGGTCCAATGGAAGAAGACATTAACACGATGCACCGATATCGAGATGCGTTAGTAGTAGATCAAGGGGGACCATTTGAGAGAACCGCCTATGGAGCTTATGTATTATTCCCATGGAATCAAGAGGAAGAATATGAGCACCATCCTTTTTATAAAAGCATTGAAAAAGTAAACATCGGTGGATTTCCATTTTTACCAAACGCAACCAGACTAGTAGAACAATTTCTCGATCATCTCATCGAAAAAAGCGCAGAAGAGATTATAAGAGAAGGAATTCTCCCAAGAGGAACAAAAGAAGAATGGAAATCTTCTTTAGACGAAAAGGTATTAGTCGGTAGTGTGAAAAGCGAAAAAGATTATGAAACATATATGAAAGAAGGCTTCTATCAAATTCCTGTTTCACAATTAAAACCAGGCTGGCAAGAAGTGAAATACATAGCCTTATATTTACCGAAAAAATGGTATGGGGAAAACGGTGGTATTCAACGTGTGGCAACAATTAAAGATATTCACATAAACAGGGAGAATCCATTATCCAGCGATGAAACAAATGATTGTGTTTATTTCGAACTAGAGCCATGGAAAAAGCTCGATCATCTCATTCGTCCAGTAGGGTATGGAATTCAGACATATATGCTAACAAGTATGTCACTATTAAAAGAAGTACAAGAGCTTCCGGAATTATTTATGAAGTCAAAAGAAGAACGTGTACTTTGGAAAACGCTGCGTCGATTTACAAAGCAGGTGAAGGTTGAGTTGGCTCACTCTAATTTGGATGAGGCGTCTTCTATTAGGAGTTATTCTATTCAAGATGTTCAGATCAGGATTGATTATGAGCAGGAGAATGTGATGGTTGGAAAAGGAGATGTGTTTAAAGAGTTGTCTTTGGATTTGGTTGTTAGGAATTCCTCGGTGTTGTTTAGGGGAGTTCTGGAACTATTAAGTAAATAGGGAGAAGAGGGGATTTATATGGGAAATAAATATATGAATGAAGAACAAGTAAAAAATACTGTTATAGTTCCGTATTTCGAAAAAATGGGGTTCTTGACA